>JANNAZ010000376.1:0-23084 GCA_031384895.1 Cyclobacteriaceae bacterium
ACTCTCCCTGTGGTGCCTTGCGCAAAGCAATTCAAACCATTCAATCCCCATACAAATACTTCTGACTAGCCGCTACCTCCGGTTCGGTGCAACACAGGCTTCATGCTGGGCCGTGCCGGCCACATGAAGCCTTATTTGTTGGCGGACGTTTGTGTGGGCGGGTCGGCGGGGTATGCCCTTCCTATGAAATGCGCACGTTTCTTCAGTCTCGTCTTCAGCAGTTCAGCTGAAATGTTTTCCGCTCGCGCGTCGGCTAAGCGGGCATTTCCATTTAATATTTATTTTGGGTTTTCAATAAATGCCCGCGGCAAATGTCCGCCAACGTTTGTATATACTACACCTTATTGCCGATATATCCTTAATGTCAATCCTGCACTCTTCCAAAATGTCGATTTCCCAGAGGCTAAGGCCGTTCCTGGAATTGAGTAAGTTAGCTCGCAGTGGCGTATATCCAACGTTGAATTGCCTCAATCGCAACACATCGATACCAAACTCAACAAAATCGAGTCAAATCGACATATTGCCATAATAGCCTTAGGAGAAGTCCACTAAACTAATTGTCCTCCACAAAAAAACGGAACGTCATACGCGAATCGGCGGCGTAAGAAACTACGGGCTGATCTGCCGGGTCAATGATGGTAAACCGGATCGGGTCAAGCCCCCTGGTAGCCAAGTAGGCCAACACCAAATCGGTTCGTTTTTGATAGATCGCCAGCAGTCGCTGCTGGATTTTTTCCTTACCGCTCAGGCGTTTTGATTTTTCGTATACGCTCACCAGGTCGCCCTGCGCGTTGACTTGCTGATTGAGGTAGGTGTGAAATGCCGAATCGTTGGGTTGAACAGATTCCACCATAGCAGATTCATCGGCAGCGATAGCGTCTTCTGTCTTGATTCGACGATTGAAGAACAAGAATTTCTTTTTGCCTTCCCGCAAGGCCAACTCGTCCAGTTCACGGGGGTCATTGTAAAATTTTAATAATTCAACCTTCATTTCAGGAGTCGTCTCAAGCGACTTAGCCAATGCATCCAGCGATTGAAGCTGGGCCTGAGTCAATTCCGTTTGCAAGGGCTTCCAGTCAAATCCATCCAAAAGCTTTTCTTCTACACCCGCTTTTGATGCGAGGAGCTTGCCCGGCGAAGCGATTGCTTTGGAAATGAGGTTGCGGAAGACTTGCCAAATGATCTTCCCGATCTTGTACTTTGGGTCATTCAGGTTCCCCTCAATGGGTAGTTCCAGGTGGATGTCTCCATTTTTATCACGCAACAGCGCCACAGCAAGACGGACTGGTATGCTGTACGCTGTCCTGTTTTTGGTCTTCTTCCCCACCTTGATAGATTTGATGTCAAGGACATGATCGCTTTTGAGGTACTGGTTCTTTACCGAACTCTTGCTGACGTACGTGCAAATTCCATCCGTAAACGGATGGGCTACGTAATAATCTGAATACGGGTTAAAATCTGAAACCTTGAGATCCCGAATGGAATAAGCAATGTCCATATTATTGAATCCTTTGGGATCGACCAACAATTCGCCCTTCAGTCGTCCAGACGTATTTAGTATCGAGGAGGCCTCTACTTTGATATTGGCATTGGCAGAACTCACGTTGTCGGTCTTTACCATAAGGTTCTCCAACAAATAATTGAACCGGCTGTGCAGCGTGTAATCATTAAAAATAAACGTCCCGCCGCGAAGCACCAGGCTATCGGCACGGTAATCGCTGAAAGCGTAAAGACGGGACATCTCGCGGACATAGGCGGCCATCAGGGCGAACACATTACCGTATGCAGCCGCCTTGGAAAGTGAGTCGGAAGAAATTCCAGGTCCTTCTGCAGGGGCTTCCTTCATCAATTTTGAAAAATTGTTCCCCTCCTCAAACAATTCCACTTTCAAATACGGCTTGTCGAGACTCACGTAGTTAAAGTCATAAATTTCCCCGCCAACATCAACGGAGTCAATGACGATCTTCATTTCCGCAAGGGAAACAAGTCGATCTTGCTTCGGGTCCGTTAGCGAAAAGCCATTCATTTTCAGGAAACCCTGAGTTGCAACAGCAGCCGGTGTATTGAAATTCCCGACAACCGTCTGGTGGCTAGTGAACAATCCGCTAAGGTTTCCGGCCCGCATAAAATCAGTCACATAGGGGTAGAAAATTTCTATGTTCATCGAATCCAAAGAATAGTCGGTACGATAATTCAATGTGCTTACGTCCAGTTCGAATCTTCCTTTTGCTTTCCCCCCTTTATCGAAAAGGAAACTGAAGTCGTAGATTTCCCTTGGATCATCCCAACCGATCAGGGGGCAGGAGCCGTTGAACTCAATGATCTTGATTTCACTATTCACGTCTTGGTTAACAAAGGAAAGAGTCGCTCCTGTAAGCGAGAGATTTTCAATGCGGTATTTTACTGGATCTGTCGGTGGTGGAGGAGCCTGGGTTGAGTCTTCCGTCATAAATCGCGCCATCAAATCGTCAAAATTAAACTTCACCCCCAACTGAGTCACAGCAACCTGAGGTTGCTGGACGCTTACCTCCGTCAAGGTAATACGACCGATGAGGAGCTGATATAGGGCCACGTTTACGTAAATCTCCTCAGCCTGGAAAAAACTGGATTTCTTGTCCTTCTCCAGGACCACCAGCTTTTCAACTGTGATAGACCCGGTAAGGATATTAAAGTCCAGGTCGTGCATGCGTATCTGTCTGCCCGTCAGCGCTTCGCTGTTCCTCTCAATATACCATTGGGCAACCAGCGGAAGAATGATATACGAAATCAAGATGATGGACACGGCGCCTATGAGTACCGCCTTCTTCCAAGGTTTGTTCAGCATAGGAATAGTCTAGACGCCTTCTTCGATATGGAAAATCTTCTTCAGGCGATCCAGTCCACTGCGATTCATCAGCATGATCAGGTAGTCACCGTCCTGAATGGTGAGATTCTCTTCCGGATTTTTATACAGGTTTCGCTTGCCTTCCACTATGCGGACCAGCCCGAAGAGCACGACATTCGATTGCTTCTTGAGGTCAAAAAAAGCTTTTTCATAAGGCATGCCTCTCAATGGATTGTCGTCTTTGATGAGGAATTCCTTCATATCGTATTCATGACCCTCGTGCGCATAAGCGATTAACTCTTCACTCAAGATGGCTACGTCTGGTTCATAAATGTAGCTCGCCAGCAGCTTGGAGGAAATTTCATTCTTTGAAATGGTGTAGGTGCATCCCGCATTGGCAAATGTCGCCTTCAGGTTTCCGTTGTCCAGAGTAACCACGTAGTTGAGGTCATGAAAGCGCTTTTTGATGTTGATGATATATACCAATTTCTCCGTATCGTCTTGCAGATTTATAAATACAATAGCTGCTTCTTTCAAGTTTACTTTTTCAAGCAAATCAAAGTTGTTGTAGTCTGAAAATAGGGTGAAGACCTGGTTATCCGGATAGTACTCATGAATAATGGAAATGCTTGAGCGATCTTTGGTCACCACAGCAACCTGGCGGCCGGCCGCGACCAGCGTACTGACAACCGATTGGCCGAATTCATTCCAGCCAATAATGACTGCATGATTGGTGAACTGTGTGCCTCCCAAGCCCAGTTCCTTTTGCTCTTTTAGTGTCGTCATAAAATTTGCTATCTGTCCAATAATAAAACCATATACACCAAAACTCGAGAAGAGAAACGCGAACCCAATTACTTTACCCCAATAGGTAATGGGGAGTGCGTCCCCATATCCCACTGTTGTCAGGGTCTCCGTCAAATACCACAAGGCATCTTGTAAGGTATTGATTTTGCTCCCCGGAACGCCGCTTTCCAGATTGAGAAGAATAGAAATCAGTGCGCCATAGACCACAAAAACGATGACTAATGTGGCAATGGCACGCCGGTAGCTAGGGCCCTTCATGAAGCGATATAATCGGTGTCTAGTACTGCAAGAAACGGAAAAAAGACAAGGCAAAAAACACAGATGCCTCCTTTATTGATGATAATCTCGAACGGACTTGCATGAATCAAGAAGGCTGGCAATGCGCTTTACCTCAACAAGCCCCGTTTGACGGCCCCATGAGTTGTAGATATAAGTCGCAATCTCTGCGATTTCCAGTTGGGTGAGAGAAGCAACACCGGGCATAGGCTGGTGGAAGGAGTTCCCATTCACCACGATCTCGTCAGTAAGTCCATACTTCATGGCACAGATTACGATGTCAAAATTCTGATCCATATAGTCCGATGGCGCCAGCGGCGGATACACCCGGCGCAATCCCTTCCCATCTACTTGGTGACAGTTGCTACACTGAGCCACGTAAAGTCGCTCTCCCTCCACAAGGTACTGTTTGAACTTCGGGTCAGCTGGCGCACATTGGTTGAGGTTTACTCCAATCGCCACGAGAAGAAGTGCGCCAACGGTCCATCGCACGGACACCAAATCACTCTTCACGTCGCAGCATTTTGATATCCCCAATCAACCGGTTGACTTCCTCTTCTTTTGTACCATCATACTTCGCACGAATTCTGCCATGCCGATCAATAAGCAGGAATGCCCCGCTGTGAATAAATCCATCCGGCTCCGTCCGGTCTTCCATGGCTGTCGCATAGTAGCTCGTTTGTGCAATTTTGTAAATCGAATCCTTGACGCCAGTTACAAAATGCCACCTTTGGCTCTCTGCGCCCAGGCGTTGCGCAAAATCATGAAGCAGCGCCACGGTGTCCCACTCCGGATCAATCGTATGAGACAGCAACAAGACATCCGGCATATCCCGCGTCGCCTCGTACACTCTGACCATCTGGGCTTTCATGATGGGACATATTGTTCTGCATGAAGTGAAAAAGAAGTCAGCGACATAAATCTTTCCCTTGAAATCTGCATTGGTAACTAGTGCGCTGTCCTGATCAACAAACTGAAATTGAGCGATCGTGTGATAGGTCGTGTCTGTCCCATTGAAAAACCGTTCTCCAAGAATAGGAAGGCGATGATTGCTGGTGCAGGCCATATACAAGCAGCATACAAGCCCTAGGACCAACTTAGAATAGTGTAATTTCATCCCCTTCGTGAATTTCATGGTAGTCTATTGGAATTACATTCTCGCCAAAATTAATCTTGTCGCCCTGTCTTCGATAGCGGGAAAGTGTCAGCAGCGGCTCTCTGCCTTTCTCACCCGTAGCTTGATCTACGGTAGTTAATACGCACCTGGCGCACGGCTTGACCGCGGCAAACCGGTTGGCCCCTACCAAAAATTCTTTCCATGTATCTTCTTCATACGGCTCACCGCCTGTGAATACAAGATTTGGCCGAAACCGATTCATGGGGACCGGGGTGTCCAAACGCGCATTCAGATCAACTAACGACGATTTTCCTATTACCAAGACCGGATATCCGTCGGCAAGGCTGACACTCTCGCTTGCCAATCGATACTGTGGATCAATAGGTCGCGGGTTTTCTTCCGGAAAGGAAACCAGTCGACAGGACACTCCCAGTCGTTCAGAAAACCAGAGGCTTGACTTTACGGACTCTTCAGCTACGTCGACCGTATCACCCCAAATATTTGCATTGACTGCTTCTCCTGAGTGAGGTCCGTCGGACAATAATTCCAATTCATCGTCGCCATAGGCAATCCAAAAGGAATCTGATGTCTGCCTCAAGGCAAAGAGCGACATCCGTGGGTAGGCCCGCTGGGTCATGAACTGTCCGGATTCATCTATGAGCATCCACCGCCGATCATATTGGAGTCCCTTTTCCATGACCTTCGCTGTCGAAAGCCTAATTCCTCCGAGTGATTTGACCGGATAGATCCATATTTCTGATAGAATTCGCTGCTGCATGGAACTTAACTCAAGATAGACGACTTAGATACAAAGATCAGAATTAACTTTGTACCCCGAAAGGCGTCAAATGGGTAAAGAATCATCGCTGTGGTATTTTGAAAGCGTCAACCTGTACAATGTGCTGTGTCCGCACAAGGTAAAGGTTATGGGCAATGACCATACGTTTCATTACTATAAGAAAGATCAATTTGTTTATTTCCCAGATGAGCCTGCTACCCATGTCTACATGATTGCTGAGGGTAGGGTGCGAATTGGGCACTACCTGGAAGACGGGAAGGAAGCGGTAAGCTCCATTCTAACCACCGGAGAAATATTTGGTGAGTTGGCTTTGGCTGGCGAAGAAAAGCGCCGTGATTTTGCACAGTCTATGGATGACAATACTTCGATTTGCCCGCTGAGCATCGAAGATCTGAAAGCGCTCATGTATGAAAACAAAGAACTCAGTTTCCGGATGTTGAAACTTGTTGGGCTGCGGCTCATCAAGCTGGAGCGCAAAATGGAACTGTTGGTCTTCAAGGATGCACGAACCCGAATCGTCGAATTTCTTAAAGATACAGCTTCCTGGAAAGGAAAGCGTGTGGGATTTGAAACATTGATTCAGACCAAATTGACGCACAAAGATATTGCCGCGCTTACCGGGACCTCTCGGCAGACCGTCACGACAATTCTCAATGAGTTGAAGGACAAGAATTTGATCAATTTTGACCGAAGGAGAATTCTGATTCGCGACTTAGCTAGCCTTAAATAGACCAGTGTCTTTCGGCTGACAATGCGTTACTGGGCAATTGCTCATATTTGGGATATGAAATTCATATTCGCCATTGCTTTGCTTCTCCCCCAAATTGCGTTGTGCCAGGCCGAGAAGGTCCGTATTTCCTACAGCGATGCAACAATTGGAATCGGCAGCAACCAGGGAGCATTGAGTCTGTCTTATGGATATGATTGGCGTCTAGGGAAACGGCAAAAGTTTGGGCTTGGTGTAGGAGGTCGTTTTACCACATATCTGGGGCAAAATCAATACTATGAAACTGCACCAGCAAAACTTACTTCGGGAAGCACAAGTCCCGGGGTTATTTTTGAAAACACCATTACCGCGAATATTGATACCTTGCTAATTGCATCGCCTCAGGTTAATATGTTCAATGTATTCATAAACCTTAGTTACGCGGTTGGGAAGAAATTTCTTGTCGGGTTTAACATCGATGCGATTGGGTTCTCCTTTGGCGGCCCCCGATCAGCAAATTACATCAATGGATCTACCGGAAGCATTACCTCAGCTAACCCTTCTCCCTTTAACCTACTACTAGTCAGTGACAACGACCTGGGGAGCCTTAATTCCGAGCTTTACCTTAAGTATCAATGGACGGACCGTTGGAGTTTTAAGGGCGGAATCCAATTTGTCTTTACGGAATATACCTCAGTCACCCAGGTTCAACAGTATCCGGAGCCGAACGATCGGTTCAGAAACAAATCACTCCTTGGCGCCCTGGGTGTAAGCTATCGACTTAACTAATCTGTTATATGAAAAAATCTATTTTGTTGTACATTTTGCTGGTCGGCTGCTCAGCCGACACTGTCGTGCCGACAACGCCAGCGGCCCCAACCACTTTTAACCCTGCTACGGCGACACTGATAAAAATGGGGACACTTGAAGGCGTGGGGCATACCGTCAGCGGCACGGCAGGAATCTATGAAAGCGATGGCAAAAAATATGTTGTTCTCAATCCGTACTCGTCACAAAATGGTCCTGATCTCAAAGTCTATTTGAGCAAGGATGTGAATGCGTCCTCCTATATCAACCTTGGCAATTTAAAGTCAACAAGTGGCAACCAGTCATATGAGGTTCCGGGTATGCCGAACATTGCGGAATATACTCACATTCACATCTGGTGTGAACAGTTTTCTGTAGTCTTCGGACGGGCCGCCCTGAATTGAGTTAACTACTTGTAAATCTCTTCGTAGTACTCCGCTGCCATCCGATTGGAATTGAACTCTTCCTTGACATCGGCCCAGCCCTGCGTCATTATGCTAAACCACTTTTCAGGTTTCTGATAATAGGTCGGTAGGACTTCATTTTCCAGGACATCATAAATACTCTTGGCCTCAATCCGGTTTTGCTCTTTTTCATCGAGCGCACGGTCTGCGGACTCAACGGAGAAACAATTCTTACCGTGCCTCTCAAATTCCGGAACCCACCCGTCAGGGATTGAAAAATTCACACTACCGTTCATGGCCGCTGTCATGCCAGATGTTCCAGAGGCCTCGCGAAAAATCTTGGGGTTATTCAACCAGACATCAGAACCTCGTTTCAGAAGCGCGGAAAGTCCTAATTCGTATCCGGTGAGGATTGCGCAATTGGGCATGGATTTGATTTTCGAATGAATGTCATTAAACATCTCGATGGAGTCCTTGTCTTCCGGATAAGGCTTCCCAGCCCAGATTACCTGACAGGGCTGTCCGAGCTTGCTAGTCACCCGGAAGAATCGGGCCAAATCATTCAACAGCAGGTTTGCTCGTTTGTATCCGGCAAAGCGTCGTGCCCAGACAAGCGTAATTACATCCTCATCAAACAGCTTCCCGGTCTGATCTGCAACAACGGAAAACAATTGACGCTTCATTTCCTTTTTTCTCAGCATAGCCTGCTCCATGCTCTTCTTTTCAAAGGCATGTTCGAGCTGGCTATCTTGCCAATACGTATGGTTCTGGGCGTTAGTTATGGATTTGATTTCGCAGAGTCCGGTGTACCCAGCCCACATTTCACGGGATACTTTGCCGTGAAGTTTTGAAACAGCATTGGCCATTTTTGCCATCCGCAGGGCGGCCAGCGTGTAGTTAAGGTTCTTGCTTCCAGGCTCCACAAGGGACATATAATCCTCTTTTAAAACTCCATCAAAAAAGCTCATTACCTCCAGTCGGTTGGAGTCGTGTTCCTCATTACCGGCAACTTCCGGAGTGTGGGTAGTAAAGACCACCCGCTTTTTCACTTCGTCAAGGCTCTTGTGTTTATTCCACAAATAGAAACAAAGCGGAAGGGCATGTCCCTCGTTCAAATGATAAATCTCCGTTTCGCGGTTGAGGATGTCTAGCAACTTGGCTCCGCCACACCCAAGCAAAGATGACTGCGCTATCCGTGCACTTTCGTGCGAATCGTACAGGCGGTGAGATATGGTTTGCGCCAGGTGATCATTTTCAGGGACGTCAGTCGTCAGCAGAAAAAGGGGTGCTGTTCCAAATACTTCCGGCTTCAACAGCATGGCCTTGACCTGGACATCGTGGTTATGAATCCGGATGGGAAACATAATTCCTGTATCCGTCAGAAACGAATAATTCTTTTCCGTATAGACGGCCTTCATTGTTCCATCCATATTCCGTAACTGATCATAGTATCCATATTTCCATAGGATCCCAATGCCGATGAAGTTTTGACGCAGTTCGTAGGCGCTTCGCATATGCGAACCAGATAGAAAGCCCAGGCCACCACTGTAAATTTTCAGAGACTGATCAATGGCGAACTCCATGGAAAAATAAGCCACCGGCTTTGTATACTTCTTGTCAAAGCGATACGGGAATAATTCGGTCAAGTCAATCATGTTGGATACTGGAATTTTAAGCGCTGCGAAACTACCAAAAACATTAATAGTTCGCGAACGGAACAAGGACAAAATCGAAAAAACTTGTCCGCAAACAATTGAGCATCTACTTCGGCAAGTTCGAACAAACTATTTCGCACAAGCGGTTACTCATGACATGAACAACTTCGTCCTCACGTGAAAGGATTTTGCCTGACATGGAGTTCGGGCTTCCCTCCTTGCCAATCAGGTTTATGGATTTATCCGTGACCTTCACAATGTTGGTGATGAAAACCGGTTTGGCTGTGATCATGGGCTTAACTGTTTCGATGTCGCCGCGGTCGCTAAACTTCACAAGAAAAGGATATGACTCCCCTTGCTTCGACTTATGCTCCTTTCCCTGGAGGTCCCGCAGCTGGGTAAAGTTTCCGGCTAGCATGTACCCATCAATCAGGTTAATGAAATCCGTAAGCGCGCCAGCCAACTGTAGCTGACGGCGCCACAAAATATCCCCAAGGGCATTTACGCCGACCAGAGTAAGATATTCCAGCTCGGAATACTCGGTAACTTCATCCTGGCCTTTAAAAAGAAGAACGAATGAATTGGTTCGCTCGGTAAAACTGATTTTACGAGGGAAAGCTTTATCTGCAATACGCACGTGAAACTTCTCTTCCCCCTTTTCATTGAGGTAGACGAATATATTCTTTGAGATTGGCCGTATGAGATGTTTGGCTCTTACCACCAGAACGCAGCCTTCCTGCGTTAGTTCAAAAGGCCCGAGGTAGTTATGACTATCCGAAGCAGCAGCGACGCTGTCAATTTTATAGTTAAAACTCTGCATCCACCCTGGTTTGCCATCCGCATTGACGTGAGCGACATATGCTACCGTCAAATTAGTCTTCTTATCGGGCCGATAAATGCCAGCGAGGTAGGTACTTCCATCCGGGCTCTTGCGGCTTTGAAGTGTAATGGGATCGCCCTTGGCCAGCATTTCCGGAGTGGGCGTGTGCACGGCGTTAGGCACATTCCATTTGCCAAAGCGTATCAATTTGTCCGTACCGACAACATGAGGCGTGGTGACCATGTTCACCAAAGCGGCTCGCAAATCTCCAGTATTTTGCGCAAAAGTGACGCGAATGTTTTCCTGTTCGTCTTCGATATACTTTTGAAGGCCCTCCTGGCCCCCATAGTGTTGCGTGATGAATTCCTTGTGCTTCCTGATTTTCTCTTTTGTTGCACGTTCCTTGACCGTCATCAGCAGGGTGTCAGCCCTTCGGTTGGAGTAAATGAGGGTACTGAAGATCGTTGCATTACGCTCCAGGTTAAGTGTATCGGGAACAAAGCTTTTGATTTTCAATAACCAATCCTGCTTGAAATGCTTGTACTCCAGCAATGACAAAACCAACGATTGCTTTTCGTAATTATTCAAGTTGAAAACTACCTGCTTTTCTAAGGCTATAGGACCAACGCCCTCGCCATTGGATGCGGAGATCTTCAGCAGATTTTCAGTTAAACGAATCTCATTCTGATTCAAGCGGTTTCGCAACGCAAAGATTTCGTCCGCGACAGACTTCCGGACAAGGTCAACCCACGTGCTGTAGTCCCAAAATTCTACGTCGCTGGTAAGGAAATTCATCCGTGTAATCAGGCCATCGAGGCGATAGGTTACGATGGGTTTTACATGATACTTCTGCTTATGATAGGGGATCGGAAATGCTTTTGTGAGTGTTAGATACCGGTCAAAATAAAATCGGGCAGAATCATAACTCTGCTTGAGGGCACCGAGTTTCTTGTCAAAGGAAGCATCGAAATACAGGTACACATCATCCATGCTAAGAAACTCGGTGTTGATTTCACTAAAAATCTTTACCGCATTACCATAGAAGCTTACGCTTCGTGTGAAACTGTGGTAAATAGGAGGAACATTTGTGATGTACTGCATTGATGAGTCGAGTCCTTTCGTGATTTTATCCGAAACAACAGGAAATTGAACGCTTGGCTTTCCTTTCGCGTCGACCATATTGAACAGCGGGGCGTAATACTCATTGTTCTTGCTCACCTCCCGTTCGTCGATTAGTAGCTTAGCTTTGACGAAGCGAAGTCGCGCCTGCTCTGCGTTGGCCAGCAGATATTCATACTGCGTGAGCACATCTGCCATCCGGTAATTTGACTGATAGATAAGCGCCAAGCGAAAATTTGCGTTGGGATGATCCAAATCTTCAAGGATATACTCCTTGAGGGCATACTTTCGTTCTTCTTTACCCATCGTTTCAAAGGCAGGCACCAAATCTTTATAGCGTATGGTCTGCGCACACGCCACATGGCCAAAAAAGAGAAGAAGAATAGCAAAAATGAGATTGCGCATGCTTATATGCTTAGGATCTTCAGCTCAACTCTTCGATTTACCGCACGATTTATTTCCGTGTCGTTGGCTACTTTTTTCTGCGCTTCACCATACCCTTTGGCCTCAAAGCGGGCAGGGTTAATCTTACTCTCCATTAGAAAATTCGCAACGCTTTTCGCGCGAGCCTGAGAGAGTACTTGGTTATAGGTTTCTGAGCCCACGTCGTCGGTATGGGCGGCAACTTCTACCCGGAGCGTTGGATTCTCCTTCATTAACTGTACTACCCGGCGCAATTCGGTGTAGGAAATATCTGAAAGCTGGACCGAGTTTGATTCAAACGTAATATCACGAAGCGTAAGTTTTGCCTCTCGCTCGAGCTTGAGCAGCCGGATGTCTATGGGCGCCATAGCTCCTCCTCCCGATAGGTCAAGTACGGTCGAGCTAAATGCATAGCCCTGATCGCTGGTAACCTCCACCTCATACCGATCCCCCGTGCGAAGCGACACGAGCTGGTTTCCACTTACCTCAATCACCTCGTCCCTACTCTTATTTTTCAGGATAATTTTTGCCTTTACTTTTGAATTGTTGACCAGGTCGGAAACATTGACCATGACATCGACTTTTTCAGGAATCAATTCAATATATTTTTCAAAGTTCCGATAGATGACCAGCCCCGAAACATTGAACTCGATAATTTCACTTTTAAAGTGGGCAGCGCTAAGGATGATTTCATAATCCTTTCCGACTGCCAGGTCGACAAGCGCCCTCCCGTCCTTTGGATTATTGTGGATATCTTTCAAAAAGGTATTCTGACCTTTCTCTCTGATTTTTACATCCGCAGGAATCGGCTCATAGATGTCCTTGTCGCTGATGTTGAGGGTGAGCTTGACCGATTTGAACAAGTTAACATCCAGGGTTTTTTCCTGGTATTTATGCACCTGGCGCAAATCCAGCGCGTAGGTGTAAGAGGAATACCCTTCCTTTTTGAATTCAATATTAAAACTCTTTCCCACCGGGAGTACGATCGTGTAACGCCCATCGGCCGGATTGCTTTCCAGTTTCATCACTGTCTCAGACGTCAGTGCGTCTGTCACCTCAATGATGGCCTCAACGCCGCCCTTCGTATCTTCATCCAGCACAAAACCCTGAACAATGTTATTCATGAATTGTCGCAGTTTGGGCGGAATGACTACGGAGTAAATGTCAGCATTATTATAGGTGTAATACATAAGGTCTCCTTCAGCCGAAATGCAAGGCAACTGGTCATCCTTTTCGGTATTGACATAGCTTAGTGGCTCCGGCATCGTCCATTCGTCAAGTGCATCAAGCGTTGACTGATACATGTCATATCCCCCCTTCCCGCCTTGACGGTTAGACGAGAAAATCAATGTTCTACCATCCGCCATGATCCGGGGCGCCTTCTCGCAATCCTGGTTTATGGGCCAAGGGAGCTTTTCAGGTTTCAACCATTTCCCATCCTTGTCTTTTGTGACCTTATAAATACAGAGACAAAACAGGTTATCCTTATCCTTTCGTAACAGCTTGTCTTGGGGGCCATCTTCGTTCTTTCGCACGAAATACAAGGTTGACCCGTCAGCACTTACGGAAGGGAATGCCTCATAGCCTCCAGACAACTTCCCATCCTTATCCACTGCTGGTTGAGTGTTAATTGGAGGGCCCACATTTTTAGGTTCACCCCAGCCGTCCCGTGTCCTTTCGGAATAGAATATCTCGTGGTCGCCAACCATGCCCACTGAGCGGAAGAAGTACATCGTGTTTCCATCAAAGCTCAGGCTTGGGCCCCCAACCAGGTCTGTTGTATCTCCGAATTTATTAACGCGATCGAGGGCCATTGGCTTGCCCCAAGCCCCTTTCTCCAGGTGACTTTCATAGAGCGCATATTTCTTCCCTGCTTCAGCGCGTTCCATAATGAGTATCTTACCGTCAGCCTGAATCGTTGGGGCATATTCTGTAACTGCCGGGTCACTGATGGCGGGTTTCTTGGTCTTGTTGTAATAGGCCATCGAGTCAAACGGCTGAACCATCGGATCGGTCGGTGCCTGGGCCAACAGGCCATGGAAAAAACATATCCCTACAGATAGATAGACAAGGCGCATAGTCAGGTTATTCCGCGTATTAATTCCCAATTAAAACAAAGGCGCCCCAAAAATAAGGTATTTGATACTTTTCTTTCATTTGGAGCTGAGCTTTGCGAAACGCCTCGTGTTTATCAGCGCCCGTAAGCCAATAGGCATAAAATGCATTCATCAGCTCCTGCGTGGCCACATCATCCACTTGCCAAAGACTCATCAGCACGGTATTGGCACCGGCCACCAGGAAGGAACGCTGAAGTCCATACACTCCTTCGCCATTTCTAACTTCCCCGAGTCCGGTTTCGCAGGCAGAAAGTACTACCAATTCCGTCTGGTCAAGGTTAAGATTCATGGCTTCATAGGCGGTGAGCACGCCGTCCTCCAGGCTTTTTGACACGTCCCGATCCACGCCGGCGCCCGCCAGCAACACTCCGGAACGGAATAACGGATTGCTCGCCAGTTCGCTACTCTCCGAATCAGTTAGGTCCACGTCGCTAAGGAAAAATCCGTGGGTGGCAATATGAATCAATTTAGGATTATCCGACTTCTTTAAATTCTCTTCTGTGGCCACCGAACGCTTGTAGTTATTGGCTTTCCAACCATTCTTCACCAGCACCTTCTCAATTTCATCAACTTCTCGTTCCGTTGCGGGCAATACGGGAATATTCTCGCCGTCAAACCCGAGGGAACGGGCCAAGCTCCGTTTAGCGTTGTGGAAAACAACATCGGCGGCCCCGAGGTTAAAATCGGCAAAACCGAACAGGCTGGCTGTATTTGCAGAGGTTTTGCCAATGGATTTTCTGCCAATCAGTTCGCGGGTGTTACTCACCTGACGTAGGCGGTAATCATCGATAACAAAATGATGGGTGTTTGCCTCGTATAAGGAATTGAAATTCACTTTATTAAAGACACCATCACAGCTCAAGTACACGGTTGATCCCAGCTTGATTTTTTCTTCAATCGGTTTCCAGAAATAGGTAAATGAAACGGTGTCGTTGACATGATACTTGATCGTATTTCTATGGTATTTGAATTTCCTTCCTTCTAACTGTGCGCCCTGTTTCCAGACAATCAGCTCCGGGGCAGAGCTTGCCTTCTTCAAAACCAAACCCACATAGTAGATAGAATCTTTCACATACTTTCTTTTTATTCGCAGGACCTCCACGGCCACCTCATCATCTGTAAGCGAACTCCGTACGTCCTTCCAGCTCACCGTCTCCTTGTCGTATTGCGACCTGAAGGCATCTGACTGAGTTGACAATTGCTTTTCGAGGTCATTGGCTCTTGATTCCAACGCATTCATGTCAATGCCAAGTTTGCTCCTTTCTTCCTGCGAAGCATTGAAATACCTAACCATTTGTTCTTTGGTGCCAAGCCAATCTCGGAACGATGCCTTAAGTGCCTCATTTCCGCTGGCCAAAATTCTTGCCCGCACCTTGTTCGACGCATTCAGCAAGATGGCTTTCGTGGAGAGTTGGAGGTCGTATAATTTGCCTAGTGTAATTTCGCGTTCTGCAGGAAACGCATATAAATATTGAATGAAGAAATCCTGGTACGCATCAAAGACGGGTTTGATTTTAGCGTAGAACGCACTTTTTTCTTTTTCACTGAGCGCGGGGAAAAATTCCAGTATTTGTTTTTGATATTTTTGCACTACCGGCTCGTAATACGGTTTTGCCTTGGCCCATTGTCCCTGCGCATGATAGACTCCTGCTAATCCATACAAGGAGCGGGCATAATCTGGGTGATCGTCCCCCAGCACTTCCTTTCTCAAGGCCACACTTTGCTTCCAGGTTGATTCCGCAAGAGGATAATTTCCCTGATCTTGATACAGCGCGGCCAAGTTGCTCAAGGTCGTCATGTAGGATGGGTGCTTAGTTCCAAATTGCAGTAAGGTAGCTTGAAGTACTTTTTCAAGCAGGGCCTGCGCTTCTGCCCGTTTGCCCAATTTCTGGTACAGGGTAGCCAGGTTTTGCAGCGTGATGGAATAGTGTGGGTGATTTTCTCCCAGCACCTTACGGTCAATTTCCAGCGCTTCCTTCAACAGCGGTTCCGCACGATCGTAAGAGCCTTCCTGCTGATACAGAGTGGCCAAATTCTGAACTACGGTTGCATACTCCTCGTTGGTATTCCCCCGAGTCTTTTCAATGATTGATTTCGATTCCTTGAGTGCAACTTCGGCGTCACGGTAATTCCCCAACGTTTGATACAACAACGCAAGGCTATTTTGAACGGCAGCATACTCAGCGCATTGATCTCCTTTCTTTGCGCGAATCACTTCGCGGGCATTCTTTAGGTAAGGTTCTGCTTGCGTATAATCACCGGTCACCTGGTAGTAGCGCCCCAAGCTCATCATCCCATTGGCATAGTCCACCGATTCTTTCCCAGCAACCGTTGCATAAATCTGCAAAGCCGAGTCCAACTCCCCTTTGGCTGCTGCCAGGTCGCCCAACCGCAACCGAAGGAGCGCTCCATTTTCCAATGCGCTCCCATACGCCAGGTTTGTGGCGCCATAAAGCTTCCGTGTTGCCGCGGCAGAACGGCGGATTAGGGCAAGTGATTCATTGAAGAGGCCCTGAGACTGCTTTGACACAGCCATGTTGTTTAGGGCAGAAGCGAAATAGCGGTCCACACTCTTCATGCCGGAATCATACGGTCTAATAACGGATTGATAAAGAGAGTCTGCTTTGCTGTAATGCCCCTTGCGCCATTCAATTTCTCCAAGTCCGTTCATGAGAATAGCTTCTTCGGCTTCGGGTACATGATTCAACTTCTGAAGTAGCGTCCTGGCCTCCATGAAAGCAGCTTCCGCGGCTGCCCAATTGCTAGCTTGCGCTTGAACGATCCCGGTCCGGTTCAATACAATGAGGTAAAGGGCGCTCTGTGATCCCTGTTGCTTTTCGATAATTGTGCGACACTCTCCAATCCGCTGTAGCCCTTCCGTAACATTGCCACGATCGGCGCAGAGGGTTGCCAGGTTCAAATTCGTCTCAGCATAATCAAGTAGGGACTCCTTATTATTCTTGTCATAGTTGGCAAGCGCTTCCCGGTAAAAAGAATCCGCAAGTGGATAATCCCCACGCCCATGATACAATACGGCAAGAGATGCCGCCACTGACGCATAAGCAGATTTACCCTGAGGGTTAGATTTAAGTTCCTTAAGAATTTCTCCTGCCTGTGCCTGCTTGTCTAAATAGTGGAGGTTGACAATCCGAGCGCCGAGAATAGTCAGGTAATTTTCCCCCTCCTTGCCGGCCAGGTTCTCATAGATGGTCTGGGCCTCTCGGTATGAGTTTTCCGCCTGGCTATGAAGTTGATTCTTGTGATAGGCGTAAGCCAGTCCGTAGAGCACCATGGGATAACTCAATGTTTTTGTCAGATCGGCAGAAGCATAAAGCTTGCTGGTTTTTGAAAAGGAGTTGATCGCCTCGTTGTTTTTGCCGGTTTCCAGATACAGCATACCCGAATAATAAAACCCCTCAAGCACTTCTTCGGTATACACTTGTTTATTCTCTATCACCATCAGTGTTGGCGCAAACCATTCACTCGCTTTCGGATAGTCGCTACGGAAATAGTAATTTATGGCCAGCTTGAGGTTGCACTCAATCACGCGCAGATCGTCCTCCTTATAAAATTGAATGAGAATGGCACGGCACGCCAGCAAGGTCTGGATAGCCTCCGCGTATTCTGCCAGTTGTTCCTGGAACTGAGCCTGGTTGATCAGTGCAACAGCATATGCCGTATCCTTCCGGGTCTCCCGTAGTTGAATCTCTTTCTTGACAAATTCGAGTCCTTCTGGAAGTTTTTGCTTGACATAACAAATCGTTGAGAGGAGCCTCAATATTGCGGCGTGGCTATCGTTGCTCGATCCGCCTTCAGATAAGAACCCCTTTAGTGACTCATCGGCCAGGGTGAACGCCTGATCATAGCTTTCCTTTGCATACAATTCCTGGGCTTGGAGATACTTTTCCTTCCAGGACTGCCCGACAGATTGATGTGAGAGTGCCATGAAGGCAAATCCCACAATCCACGCATATTTCGCCATATTTCAACATCCAGCTAAGGATGAAAACTACTGAATTTGACAGTGGGTATCAAGAAGTACCACGCCGTGCATTCCATCAGAAGAAACAATGTAACTCGTGTCGGGAACTACAGGTATCGCGTCTTCACGCGGAGGGTCATTGATGAAGAAACTGTGAATCTTGCATTCTCGAAAGAGGGAGGGCCAAAGGTGCCCATGGCATCATTAGAAAACCCAAATCCTTCCTTAGGCATACCAAATAAATTTGAATCCATTTTCCCGTTCCTATTCGAGTCGTGGAGGATGCTCACAGCATAAATGCCCGAAGGAACGTTTTCAAATACGACGACAACCTTCCCGGATTCAGCCTTTCGGATTTTACCTACCAGTGGCATTTTGAGAAAGGAATCTTGGTCAGCAAACAGACCGACCCGAATGTTCCCGGTTGTATCCCTCACTTCCTGAACGATGACTTCAATCCGGTTTTGTGCCCAGCCGGTTGCGGCTGTCAGAATAAATCCCACCGCAGCGAGCCAAATGATTTTTGCCTTCATTTTGTTTTTGATTCAAATCTCAGTCAAATCTACAGGTGCCCGTAAATAGGTCTTCTGGACCGTCGAAATCACCTGATCAAGCGCATTGCTGCCATTCTGAATTGTTTTTGCCCTTTCTCGACTCACAAAGGAAAGCAACCGCATAACGCCTTTCAAGTCATTTTTGTACAGATATTGATCCTGATTTTTCTAAATTACAATTCACTTTCACTTATTCTGCCATGGCTGCAATAAAACTCATCATCAACCAGAAGACATATCCGGTCGATGTAGACCCTACAATGCCTCTGCTCTGGGCGATTCGCGATGTCGTCGGACTCATGGGAACCAAGTACGGATGCGGAATTGCCCAATGCGGCGCATGCACCATTCACCTGGATGGAATACCTGTCCGTTCGTGTTCGATTCCTGTATCCAGGGTGGGAGGCAAGAATATTACCACCATTGAAGGGCTTTCCACTGACAATTCACATCCAGTTCAACAGGCCTGGATCGAAGATCAGGTGCCTCAATGCGGATATTGCCAAAGCGGCCAGATCATGACTGCGGTGGCTTTACTAAAAAGGAACCCCAACCCATCTGACAAGGACATCGATGCTTCCATGCAGGGAAATATTTGTCGGTGCGGCACATACCCTCGCATTCGGAAGGCCATCAAGACGGCGGCCCAGTTAACATCGTCCAAAACCCCTGCTAAATAATCCGCGATATGAAAACACAACAAGAAATATCGCGAAGAACCTTTATCCGCAGCACCAGCCTGGCCGGCGTTGCGCTTACACTGGGTGTTTCCTTTTCTGCTCGTGGCAAGGACATCGAAATACTTAATGCTTCCGCAGTGGAAAGCCAGGGGATTGATCTTAACGCATGGATATCCATTGATACAACGGGAAAAGTAACGCTTACCAATCACCGTGCTGAAATGGGCCAAGGCTCTTTCCAATCCGTCCCTCAGATTATTGCTGAAGAACTCGAGGTCGATCTAAGCCAGGTCTCAATTATCTTCGCACCCGGAAACGGAAGCAAATATGGCAGCCAGGTAACCGGCGGAAGTTCCACCATCCGGGGCTCCTATGAAAAACTTCTTCGCCTTGGCGCCTCTGCTAGAGAAATGTTGGTTGAAACGGCTGCATCAAAATGGTCTGTTGCGAAATCCGAATGTTATGCAGAATCCGGATTCATCCTTCATAAACCTACCGGGCGAAAATTCGGATATGGCGACTTGGTTCTTGATGCTTCCAAAAGAGAGGTGCCTAAAATGGTAACTCTTAAGGATCCTAAGGACTACAAAATTATCCGCAAGCCAATGCCTCGCCAGGATACACCGATGAAAGTGAATGGCCAGGCCATTTTCGGTCTGGATAAGAAATTGCCCGGGATGTTGTACGCTGTGGTGGAACGAAACCCTCGATTCATTGGAAAGGTCAAAAGCTTCAACGAGGCTGAAGTAAAAAAAATCTCCGGAGTAAAACACGTGTTAAAAGTCCAACGCGACATATTCGGCAATTTGCTCGAGGGCGTTGCTGTGGTGGCCGATTCAACATGGGCTGCTATGCAGGGACGGAAAGCGTTAAAGGTGGAATGGGATGATAGCGGATTTGATTATCCAAACACAAACCAACTGTATGCTGCCATGAAGGCTCAGCTTCAGTCCGGGAAAGTTCTTTCAATTAAGACGCAGGGTGATTTTGCGAGCACTTTCGATCGCGCCGAGAAGAAACTGGAGGCCGTGTATGAAACTCCTTACGAATCGCATAGCAACATGGAGCCCCTTAATTGTATCGCCGACGTTCGAGCAGACTCATGTGATGTCTGGGGTCCCATTCAGGCACCGGACTGGATCCAGGGAGAAATCTGCGGGTTGCTGAAGTTGCCACCTGAAAAAGTAAATGTCCACATGACCTTTCTGGGTGGCGGTTTAGGAAGGAAAGCGTTTACAGACTATCCATATGAAGCGGTGACGCTCTCAAGGGATATCAAAGCTCCAGTACAAGTAGTGTGGACCCGGGAGGATGACATGACGATGGGGCCTTTCCGTCCCGGAATGGTCTATCAATGCCGTGGTGCCGTTAGCAAAAGGGGCAGAATAGCAGCCCTCGAGACTATTGGAGCTGGTCAGAATATGAATGCGCAAGGACCGGGTGCGGACAAGACCCAGTACAATTCCGAAATAGTGGATGGACTTCTCAAGCCTTACTTTGAATCCATCCCGCACTACCGGTTCGGTGATGCGCCAATTGATGCATCTATTCCGGTGATGTGGTGGAGATCCGTGTATGCATCAACCAATGCGTTTGCTTTTGAGAGTTTCTTCGATGAAATGGCTACCGCAGCAGGAAAGGATCCACTGGACTTTCGCCAGCAGCACTTGGGCGAGCCGCGCTATCAGGCTTTGATCGAAAAGTTGCGAGAAGTCACGAATTGGAATAACCGAAAGAAAAACGAAGGCTACGGAGTTGCCATCACGGAATGTTTTGGGAGCATTGTTGGCGAAGTTGCGAAGGTAAACCGAACTGAAGCTGGCAAAGTCAAGGTTGAAAAAGTCTGGGCGGTCATGGATTGCGGATGGTACGTAAATCCGGATATTATTAAAGCCCAGGTGGAAGGCAGCATTATCATGGCGCTCGGTGCTGCGACGAAGCATGCCACGACGTTTGCCGATGGAAAAGCAGTAGAGCGCAATTTTGATCGGTATCATATGTCCAAGATATCGGAGATACCAGAAATTGAAGTTCATGTCATGGACAATCAAGAGCGAGCTGGAGGAGTTGGCGAACCGGGGCTTCCCCCATTTACGCCTGCACTGACCAATGCGATTTTTGACCTTACGGGCAAGCGAATTCGTGTCCTCCCCTTTTTGTTGGACGAAGTCTAGACCTATAAATTCCATTATGAAATTGAAATCGATTTTAATTCTTTGTAGTGTTTCACTCTGCACTTTTGTAACGTTTACCTCGTTCCAAAAGAAGCCAGCTTTCGATTTGAAATCCAGCATCACGCGCGGAAGAGAAACGTATGTCACCTATTGTATTTCTTGCCACATGGATCAAGGCGAAGGCATTGAAGGAGTGTTCCCCCCGCTCGCCAAGTCCGACTACCTCATGGCCGACAAGAACCGGACGATCAGTCAGATTATCTTTGGGGTGTCTGGAGAAATGACTGTCAATGGAAAGATTTACAATGCAGAAATGACCGGCGTGGACCTCAACGATCAGGAAATTAGCGATGTGGTCAACTACGTTCGCAATTCCTTTGGGAACAAAGGAGGGGCTGTGACTCCGGAACAAATTAGGCCTTTGCGTAAAAAATAAAGTGTAAGTCAAGTCTTTCTATGAAAGAGTTCAGGGCCATATTGGAAGCATATCGAAAGATTGATTTTATGCAGCGCCAGGCGGCCCTGGCTACTGTCGTCAAGGTTCACGGTTCATCTTACCGGAGTCCCGGTGCCCGCATGTTGATTACAGATGACGGGCGTTGGGTGGGCTCCATCAGTGGGGGTTGCCTTGAGGGGGATGCCCTTCGCAAAGCCAGGATGGTGATGACTGAGAAAAAGAGCATTTCAGTCACTTACGATACACGGGAAGAAAGCAACCAAAACCTGGGTATCGGCCTGGGTTGTAATGGTGTAATTGACGTACTAATCGAACCCGTTGTACCGGGTGATGCAAACAACCCCGTAGCGCTATTCGAGGGATTTATCAATGTACATCAGTCACTTGCCCTGGGCACCGTGTACTCCCACTCAACACGTATGGGTGAAAAATTTCTGATGATCAATCCCGGTGAAATCAAACTGTCTGCTCATCAAGCCGCGCCCGATGCATTGACCGAGGACCTTTCGGGATTATTCGAATCCAAGAAATCAGAAACAAAGAATTATGCCGTTGATGGGGAAGAGATGCAGGTCTTCCTTGAACTAATTCAACCTCTTCCTTCCCTGATTTTGTTTGGTGGCGGTTTTGATGCCCGGCCTGTAAGCCAGCTGGCCAAATCGCTGGGGTGGGAAGTTCAGGTTACCGATGAATGTGTAGCCCACATTGCGCCCATCTTTTTTCCGGGAGCGGACAAACTTTCACTATGCAAGAGGGAATTTATTGATCGTGATTTTGATATTACGCCCTACACCGCCTGCGTGCTCATATCGCACAACTACGAATACGATCGGGATGTGCTGCTGAAACTAATCACAAGAGAAGCGCCATACATTGGAATCCTTGGTCCTCGTAAACGATTTGACAAAATGCGTGAGGAGTTCGGCCAAAGAGGAATCATACTGAGTGGCAATCAGATCCAACGGATTCATTCCCCGATTGGCCTGGATATTGGCGCTGAAGCCCCAGACGAAATTGCAGTTTCCATCATTGCAGAAATCCAAAGTGTATTTTCAAACCGGTCAGGAGGATTTTTGAAATACCGGAGTGGGGCCATTCATCAGCGTGATTCCGGATCCGATCAGGTTTTCAAACAGGTCTATTTGGAGCCTGACCATACGGCGAAAGCTAGCATCGATAACTGTCTTTGAGCAAATTAACTCATCCCAGCCCCTCTCTACAAAGTAGAGAGGGGTGACCGAGCGAAGCGAAGGTCGGGGTGAGTATGCATGTAGATTCAATCCCTTATTATAACCCAGGAAACCAAAATTGACGGCTAACTCACCCCCGGCCCCTCTCTACAAAGTAGAGAGGGGTGACCGAG
>JANNAZ010000389.1:0-17532 GCA_031384895.1 Cyclobacteriaceae bacterium
TTAACAACGCAGGCATCACCATGGATAACCTCCTGCTGCGCATGACGGAAGAAGCCTGGGACAAGATTATGCAGGTCAATCTGAAAAGTTGCTTCAACACAGTGAAGGCAGCGTGCAAACCCATGATGAAGCAGAAGAGCGGCTCAATCATAAACATGACTTCTGTGGTGGGCCTGAAAGGAAATGCCGGACAGTCAAACTACGCCGCTTCGAAGGCAGGGATCATCGGTTTCACAAAATCGATAGCGCTGGAATTGGGCTCACGAGGCATCCGATCCAACGCTATTGCTCCGGGCTTTATTGAAACCGAGATGACCGGCAAGCTGGATGAAAAAGTGGTTCAAACCTGGCGAGATGCAATTCCGCTCAGGCGAGGGGGAAAGCCAGAGGATGTTGCCAATGCATGTGTGTTTCTCGCGTCTGACTTGTCCTCGTACATCAGCGGACAAGTGATCCAGGTGGATGGAGGGATGTTGACTTAGGGAAGTTTGTAACCCGTAGGTCATGAGTATTTTCGCACTAAACCTATTTCAATATGGATCCTGAAATCCCCCGCATCGTCAGAATGATTGAAAAGACATTTGACAAAAGCCCATGGTACGGAACATCAATCCTGGGCAGCCTTTCCGAAGTTAGCCCGGACCATGCATCCCACCGCATCGGTCAAAGCCATTCGATCATCGGACTAGTATTGCACATGATTTCGTGGCGAACTTTTGCTGCAAGCAGGCTCCGGGGCGACAACACCTTCGAGGTATCGGATGAAGCAAATTTTCCAGAAGGATCTGACTGGGCAGTGGCATTGAAAAACCTTCGTCAAAGTCAAACGGAATTAGTCGATGCCGCACTGAACTTTCCTGACAGCAGGCTGGGGGAATTGGTCCCGAGCAAGAACCAAAAGTACACGTACTACACGCTTTTACACGGAATTATTCAGCACGATATCTATCACCTTGGACAGATTCAATTGATCCGCAAATCCATTCCGGGTTCTTGATTCTTCTCTATCCGCAATTCGCTGTAAATGTGAGTGTTGAGTGATGCTAACGGACGTTTGATACCCTTCAGCCAGGGAGCATAAAACAGATTGAAATTCCGCGAACAAGATAATTTATTTGATCAATCGCTTGGATCATACGTGATGAGTTCGCTTATCTTTGCACACGTTCTTTAAAATTTCGCTTATCAAGAAAGGCAGAGGGTAATGGCCCGATGAAGCCTTGACAACCTATCCAGATCCGACCCCGATATTCATCGGGATTATCGGTAGGATAAGGTGCCAATTCCATCTTCATTCAGATTCCGATTTTTATCGGGATCGGGACGAGGACAGATAAGTTAGAATCAGCTCCGAAAAAATTGAAAGTCAATATCGAAGCTCTTCTGATTTATCGGAAGAGCTTTTTGCTTTTTCCGGTATGCCGTTCTGGTAAGTGATCATGTTTCACCTTAACAAAATCATTTAGCCATGAACAAAACAACACAACTCATTCACTCCGTCCCGATTGACGAACTGACAGGATCCATTTCCGTTCCGATCTATCAGACTGCAACGTATGTACAGGAGGCCCCGGGTGTCAACAAAGGGTATGACTATGGACGATCAAACAACCCCACCCGTCAAGCACTTGAGAAGATTGTGGCCCAGTTGGAAAGTGGTGTGGCAGGCTTTGCCTTCGCCACCGGCCTTGCTGCGATCGATGCCGTTTTGAAACTTCTCCAGGCTGGCGATGAAATCGTAGCGGTAGATGACATCTATGGCGGCGCCTATCGGTTGTTTACGCTTGTCTACCAGAAATTTGGGATCACTGTGAAGTATGTGGATACCACCGACGTAGAGAATGTGGTGGATGCCGTAAGCAAGAAAACCAAGCTGGTGTGGCTTGAATCGCCTACCAACCCTACGCTGAAAATTTCCGACATCGAAAAAATCACAGCTATCGCGCACGCCAACGGTGCCCTCGTAGTGGTGGACAACACGTTTGCGTCTCCGGTTGCCCAGCAGCCGCTACTTCTTGGCGCCGACATCGTTGTGCACAGCGGTACAAAATACCTGGGCGGACATTCGGACCTGGTAGCGGGTTTGGTCGTTGTTAAAACGGAAGAACTAGCCGAGAAAATCAAGTTCATTCAGAATGCTTCTGGTGGAATTCTAGGCCCTCAAGATTGCTGGCTTACCATTCGGGGAATTGAAACCGTTACCCTCCGGGTTGAACGGCAGTGTAATACAGCCCTCCAGGTTGCCGAGTACTTGTCCACTCACGAAGACGTAGCGTCGGTTTACTACCCCGGACTTCCAAGCCACAAGAATCATGAACTGGCTGCCCGACAACAGAATGGACTTTTCGGCGGTGTTATTTCGTTTACGCTGAAGGAGAATACGGAGGAAGCTGCGGTCAAATTTGTCACTTCAACGACGTTCTTTAAGCTGGCTGAAAGCCTGGGCGGTGTGAAAAGTCTGCTGTGTCACCCGGCTCAAATGACGCACAAGTCGATTCCACGCGAGAAACGGTTGCAGGCAGGTATTGCGGATTCACTGATCCGCCTGTCTTGCGGAATAGAAGATGCAGAAGACCTCATCGCTGACTTGAAGCATGCGTTCAGGCTAGTGAATCAACATGCCCTTGTTCAGTCTTGATCCCCTTCAATTTTACGAACATGAAAAAGAAACTTACCCTAGGGCTGTTTGGCTTTGGCTGCGTTGGTCAGGGACTTTATCGCGTGCTGAATGAAACACAAAGTCTCGAGACAGAAATCAAAAAAATCTGCATCAAGCACCCGGAGAAACTGCGGTCGCTGCCCACTGGCCGGTTTACAACGTCTCGCGAAGAGCTCTTGAACGATCCGGAGATTGATGTGATTGTAGAACTCATCGATGATGCCGAAACGGCGTACGAAATAGTCGAAGCGGCTGTTCGTCGCGGCAAAGCCGTAGTTACCGCCAACAAACGAATGCTGGCTGAACGACTGGATGAAATTCTTGCTTTGCAAAAGAAGTATGATCGCCCCATCCTCTATGAAGGCGCTGTGTGTGGGAGCATTCCGATCATCCGGAATTTGGAGGAATATTATGACAACGACCCGATCAATCGTGTCGAAGGAATATTTAATGGAAGCACGAATTATATTTTGACAAAAGTTTCAGAAGAAGGCAAGTCGTACGCTGAGGCCTTGAAGGAAGCCCAAGACCTGGGGTTTGCTGAATCTGACCCGAGTCTGGATGTGAAAGGATTTGACCCAGCGTTCAAGCTTTCCATTCTATCAACGCATGCGTTCGGGACACGCGTGAAGCCTTCGGATGTGATTCGCATTGGTGTGGATCGCCTTTCGAATGGTGATTTGAGTTATGCACGAGAGAACGGCTTGCGCATCAAACTGGTAGCCGGAGCGTACCGCGTCGGCAACTCCCTCTTTGCACTCGTAGCGCCCCAGTTCGTTAGGGAAGATCATCCATTGTATGCAATCCGGAATGAATTCAACGCCGTCTGCGTCGAAGGTCTTTTTGCGGAAGAGCAATTATTTGTGGGCAAGGGCGCGGGCGGAAATCCAACCGGTTCTGCGGTGCTGTCCGACATTTCCGCATTACGCTATGATTATCGGTACGCGTATCGGAAGTTAGATCAGCAGTCGGAACTGAGCCATTCTTTGGAGTCCTCGGTGGAGGTGATCATCAGTTTTGCTGACTCAGTCCGCATTTCTCCCTCGGAGTTTACTGATTTCAAGGGCGGGGTACGGTCTAAACACTTCCACAAAATGCAGGGTGAGGTGTCGCTACATAGGCTGGCCGAATGGGCGGAAAGGGAGGATATCAGCGTTATTTTGGCATCCGGAGCCACCCCACACGAGATCGTCACGGGTAGTAAACAGGAATGTGCTGTGGCCTGAGCATGTACCCTGTAAAGGGAATGCTGTTTTTATTTGATGGGAAGCCTGTTTTTTGGGTCCACTAGATATATTTGTGGTCAAATCTGAACTGCATGCTGCCCATCATTTCCGCTTCGATTCTTGCTTTTACAGCTGTTATCATATTGCTGGTCTTGCTTCTAATTTTTGCCCAGAAGCGGTTGGTCCAGTCGGGCCCGGTAAGGATCACGATTAATGGTGAAAAAATTGTGACGGTCTCTGCAGGGAGTTCATTGTTAACTACCCTGGCTAACGAAAAGATATTTCTTCCTTCTGCCTGCGGTGGAGGCGGTACGTGTGCGATGTGTAAGTGCGTGGTTGAAGCAGGCGGGGGTGATGTATTACCTACAGAAATAGGGCACCTGTCACGTCAGGAGAAAAAGGAAAATGTACGATTAGGGTGCCAGGTAAAGGTGAAGCAGGACTTAACCATTCGCATCCCGGATGAAATATTCGGAATCAAGAAATGGGAGTGCGAAGTAGCTTCCAATTATAATGTCTCCACGTTTATCAAGGAATTTGTTGTTAAGCTCCCTCCGGGTGAAACGCTGAAGTTTGAGGCTGGAGGATACATCCAGATAGATGTTCCTCCCATTCTGGTGGACTTCAAAACGATGGACATTACTCCGCATCCGGACCTGGGACATAAAATCGATGTATTCCAAAGTGATTGGGATAAGTTCAAGTTGTGGGGCCTTAAGATGAAAAACGAGGAGCCGATTTTCAGAGCTTATTCAATGGCTAACCACCCTGCGGAAGGAGACATTGTCATGCTGAACATCCGGGTAGCTACGCCGCCGTGGGATCGTCAGAATAACAAGTGGATGGATGTAAATCCGGGCATTTGCTCATCCTATATTTTTTCACGGAAGCTTGGCGATAAGGTGACGATCTCCGGCCCGTACGGGGAATTTCATATAAACAAAACACAGCGAGAAATGATTTATGTAGGTGGCGGAGCCGGTATGGCACCGCTGCGCGCACAGATATTTCATTTATTCCATACCGAAAAGACCAAGAGAAAGGTTTCGTACTGGTATGGCGGGCGTTCAAAAAAGGAATTGTTCTATGCGGAGCACTTCCGAAGCATCGAAAAGACCTTTCCCAACTTTAAGTTCTATATCGGATTGTCTGAGCCGTTGCCAGATGATAACTGGAAAGTAAACAAAAGCCTGGAAGACAACGCGGGTGACGGATACACCGGCTTTATTCACAAATGCCTTTTTGACAATTACCTGAAGGATCATCCTTCTCCAGAAGATGTCGAGTATTACCTCTGCGGACCACCTATGATGAATGCCGCGGTCCTCAAAATGCTGGACGAAATGGGTATCCCAAAAGAAAATATTCGATTTGACGATTTTGGAGGGTGATTCGCGGTTGAATTGCGTCAGGAAAGCCTTCCGGTCCTTTGGGCCGGAAGGTTTTTACTTCATAAGGAGTAGTTTTGATAAACCTTATTGATATGGATCTTACCCTCTTCTTTTCCCCGGTTGATGAATCCATTCATTCCTCCATTCAACCGGTTTCCTCATTTTATAAGAGCATTCGCACCTACACAGAAAAGATGCCCGACTATACGGGCGCCCACATTGCCCTCATTGGAATCAACGAAACCCGGGGTGCGGGACATCACCCCGGCAATACAAGTGCCCCCGATGAAGTGCGGAGAAAACTATACGAGCTAAAGAAAGGCACGGGGGCCTATCGGATTGTTGACTTAGGAAACCTGAACCCCGGAGTGGATCTGGATGAGTCCTACGTCCGCCTTAGCGAGGTCTGCAGAATTTTACTCGAAAATAATGTGCTCCCTGTTATTATCGGTGGTTCTCACGATCTGGACTATGGCCAGTACTGGGCCTACGAAGGGTTTGAAAAGTTAGTAAGCCTGTTGAATGTTGATTCATTTCTTGACCTAGAGGACAAACACGGAGTGGCCGCTGACCGGAAGCACCTGCACAAAATTTTATTGCATGAGCCGAACTATCTTTTGAGCTACACCCATTTGGCCTACCAAACCTATCTGATAGATCCGGCATCGATCAGTGTGTTGGAGAAGCTTTATTTTGAGGCGTTCCGAATAGGTGAAATGCGCACAAAGCTTTCAGAAATGGAGCCCGCCATCCGGCAGGCTGACTTGTTATCGTTTGATGTTTCTGCGATCCGTTCATCGGATGCTCCCGGCAGCGATCGGGCCCAGCCCTTTGGCTTGCATGGAGAAGACGCGTGTCAAATTGCATGGTATGCCGGCATGAATGAAAAGCTAAGCTCATTCGGTATCTATGGCTACAATCCGATGCTGGACGATACCCATCACAAGACAGCGAGTGTCGTTGCTACAATGATCTGGTATTTTATTGAGGGGTATTATCACCGGAAGAACGAACAGGATTTCCGGAGCAACGACTTTACCAAGTTTACGGTATCTATGCCCACCGAACCGGACACGCTGATCTTCTATAAAAGTAAGTTTACCGAAAGGTGGTGGATGGAAATACCGGGCCCTGCAAAATCAGCCTATTCCAGAAAGGGCATTGTACCCTGCAGCTATACAGATTATCAGACTGCAACCAGCGGGGAACTGCCCGATCGCTTTATCACGGCTTTGGGAAAACTCTAAGGCAGTTCGGCGATCACTGTTCGACCGCCTTTCGTCACGTCATCAACCTTTACTTTGATTATATAGTCAAGTGGAAGGTAGATATCCACTCTGGATCCAAACTTAATGAACCCAAATTCCTGGCCTTGCACCAGGGCATCTCCTTCTTTGACATACCACTTGATCCTTCGGGCCAGGGCACCTGCAATTTGACGGAAGAGAATTTCTGTTCCGCTTTTCATCTTCACGACAACTGTTGTGCGTTCGTTTTCTGTGCTGGACTTTGGATGCCAGGCCACAAGGTATTTTCCCGGGTGGTATTTGAAATAACTGATGATCCCGCCGGCCGGCATACGATTGACATGAACATTTACCGGGGACATGAAGATAGAGATTTGTTTCCGCCGGGTTTTGAAGTATTCCGGTTCGTCAGCCTCTTCGATAACCACGACCTTCCCATCAGCGGGAGCGAGGATTTGTTTTTCATTCCTGGCTACCGTAAACGTAGGGCTGCGGAAAAATTGCAAGATGATCAAGTAGAAGCCAAGACTTATGATCAGGCAGATCTGTTGAATACCTTGCAGTTCCGGGAAAGAGTAGCTGAATAACCAGTTAAGTCCGAAAAGGAGTACCAGGAGCACAAACAACAACGTTCTTCCTTCTTTGTGAATTGTCATGATTGATAATGCGAGTTCGTTTTTGCCGGGTGCAAAGCTAAATCAAATTTGTGGTTCCATTGAAAGATTGACAGCATGGCCTCCACGTTGGTCCACCGTCAACTTACCTGGCGATGTGCTGTCTGAATAAACTATCAGCTAATACCCTCCGCGGAACTTGTACGTCTTGGCCACCTTGTCAATAGCAACCATGTATGCCGCAATACGCATAGATACTTTGTATTCTGTGGCTACACGGTAGACGTTGTCAAACGCATCTTTCATGATCCGGTCGCTGCGGCGGTTGACACGTTCTGCGGTCCACTTGTAGCCCAGGCGATTCTGTACCCACTCAAAGTAGGATACGGTCACCCCACCTGCGTTCGCTAAGATATCCGGCACAACGCTGATTCCCTTTTCATAAATAATGTTGTCGGCCTTGGATGACGTGGGGCCGTTAGCGCCCTCGACAATCAGTTTAGCCTGAATCTTTTTGGCATTGCTTACAGTGATCACGTCTTCGGTGGCGGCCGGAACCAGCACATCTACTGGAAGCGTGAGAATATCCGCGCCGATGATTTTTTGAGCTTCGGTATACTTGTCCAGGGTTCCGCTATTGCCATCCCTGTATTTAACCGCTTTATCAATGTCAATTCCATTTTCGTTGTAGTATGCCCCGGAGAGGTCGCTGATGGCAACTACTTTTAACCCACGCTCAGAAAGGAGACGAGCTGCCCACATCCCCACGTTACCAAACCCCTGCACAGCGCAGCTCGCATTGTATGGATTAATCTTCAGTTTCCCCATGGCGGCGAGTGTTGTTACCATAACGCCACGACCGGTTGCTTCTGTGCGTCCGAGCGATCCGCCTAACACGATGGGCTTGCCAGTTACAACGGCATTCACCGTCATTCCGCGCGTTCGCGAATATTCGTCCATCAGCCATGCCATTTCGCGAGGGCCTGTGCCCATGTCGGGAGCGGGAATGTCTTTATCGGGCCCGAAGATATCAACCATTGCCAGCGTATAGGCGCGCATGAGGCGCTCAATTTCTCCAGCTGACATCTCGCGCGGGTTGCAGTTAACACCGCCTTTTGCTCCGCCATACGGAATATCAACGACAGCACACTTCCAGGTCATCCAGGCGGCAAGGGCTTTCACTTCATCGAGATTGACGTGCGGATCGAAACGAATGCCACCCTTGGAGGGGCCAAGAATCGTAGAGTGAATCACACGATATCCTTCAAACACCCGGATAGTTCCGTCATCCATAGTCACCGGCAAGGAGACAATCACTTGTCGGGCCGGCACTTTCAGTACGTTGTAGATTTGTTCTTCCAGTCCGAGAATCTGTGAAGCGGTCTGAAAGCGGGACATCATGGCTTCGAAGGGATTCTCTTTGTCGAGGAGCGGTGCAGGTTCGATATAGGCCATAGCGTGTGGAATTAGAGTGAAGTTTTGAGAATCGTTAATTCAGAAGCCGTTTGCACGTGCTCCTGTGAATACGGCTCGAAAACGGTTGCAAAGATAGATAAATAAGTAATTCGATAGGCCAGCGAGGGCAGGGCTTGAGTCACAACATATTCCGTGCTCAGTTGGCCAATAGCCCCAATATCCATTTGGGACCAAGAGAAAATGTTAACTAAACTTCTGTGAATCAGGCTTTCTCCCAGTCGGGAATGGGGATCAGAAAATCTCTAAAAACGCGACGATGAAAGGTGCCGAGATAAGCAATCCGTCAAACCGATCCAGGAAACCGCCATGGCCTGGCAGCGTATCCCCAGAATCCTTGATCTCCATGCTTCGCTTCAGAAGTGATTCGATCAGGTCCCCATAGGTTCCTCCGACAATTATAATGCCTCCAATGACAAGCCATTGCCAGGATAGAATAGTTGGTGCATGGCCTATGGATGAAAAGAAATAAGGGAGGGAATAGGCGAAGATGAAGGCAAGCAGGGCTCCTCCAAAAAAACCTTCCCAGGATTTTTTCGGAGAAATTCGCTCAAAGAGTTTTCTTTTTCCAAACAACGTGCCCGCGAAATAGGCTCCGGAATCGCTAGCCCACAGAATGAATAGACTTCCAAAAATAATCTGATAGTCGTATTGCTTGTTTTCAAAGGTGGCAATATTGAGTAGCGCGAAAGGGACAGCGACGTAAAAAATGCCCAGAAAAGTGTAAGCAATGTTCGTAAACGGTTTGCTTTCAAATTTCTTGTACAACTTGATCATGTAGACGCAGGAGATCATGGGAAAAATCACGAAGTAGTACCGGTAGTTGATGATGTCTGCCTCAATGAAGAAAGACAGGGAAAAAATTACTAAACCGCTTATCGTTCCAAAAGTCTTTTGCACAATCATGCCGTCGAGTCCGGCCAAAGCGTAGAATTCACGCAAGGTCAGAAAACAAATAAGCAGAAAGACAGCAAAGTAGGTCCAGGGACTGTACATGATGCTGGATACGATCACCGCCGAGCCAAACAACCCGGTGAGAAGGCGTTGGGTCAGGTTGCTGTATTTACGAAATTCGGTCACGGGCAGTAGGGGATTGATGCGTTAAATTGTTTTTACAGTAGTACACTATTCCAGTGGTTACAACCAGTGAGATGGCCAGCGTGACCAATGGCGCGCTTTCCGTGCTCTCGGGGTCAATGGAATGGACCTTTAGTTGATATAAATAAATTCCAAGAAGCTGCAGTCCATTATTCAGCATGTGCGCAACAATGGGAACCCAAAGATTTCCCGACCAGAAGTACAGGTAGCCTAGCAACGCACCGATCAGCATCCGGGTGAAAAACCCGAAGAACTGCATATGAAACGCACTGAAGAACACCGCAGCCAGCCAGATTCCAAGATGAGGATTCCCAACCGCACGCTGGAGTTCAGTTTGAATCATTCCGCGAAAGACGAGTTCTTCTCCAATGCCCGGGAGAATCGACACCACGACGAAAGTAAGCGCAAACGTGGCAGGTGTCAGATTTGATGTGAAGAGCTTCACGAGAATTTCAGTCTGCTTCTCTATGTTCGTTAAGTACTCACCAAATGCGCCAGTCCATGAAGGAAAATGTACCTCTGCATTCCACTGCGTCACAGGGGAAATCGCAATGGCAAAAGCAACTACCGCAATAGCAAGTATGCCAACCCAGATTAGGGATGGCATTTTTCCAAACAAAACTGCGGGTGATCGACCCTCGAAGGAACGCAGGTAATACCAGGGGATGAGTATCAGGCCTACTAGTCCGGCCAAGCCTTGAGCCACCAGCAAAATATTTCTGATTTCAGGGTGATCCAACGGTTTTGTAATCGCCTCGATTAAGTTCCCTTCATACAAAAACCCAACGACCAGCATGGCCACGACATTGCCCATGACGACATACCCAAAGAGTACCATCGCCAGAATGCGAAGAAGCGAAATGGAGGCAGGACGGTCAGAAATAAGATTGACAAGCATGTGGGTCCTTTTGGCTATTTTTGCGCCCAAATATGGCGAATTCTTCACGTTAAGACAGCAACCGGGGCTATGGTTAAGATAGGGGACATATTGTTGGGTGAATTTCCGCTCCTCCTTGCTCCCATGGAGGATGTGAGTGATCCACCTTTCCGTGCCGTCTGCAAAGCCGGTGGGGCCGATTTGATGTACACCGAATTTATTTCCTCGGAAGGCCTGATTCGCAACGCTGCCAAGTCACGCCAAAAGCTGGACATTTTTGAATACGAACGCCCAATCGGCATCCAGCTTTTTGGAGGCGATATTGGTAACATGGTTGGTTCTGCCGAAATCGCAACGTCCGTAAATCCGGACCTTATCGACATAAATTATGGTTGCCCTGTCAAAGCGGTTGCTTGCCGGGGTGCCGGTGCCGCGCTCCTTCAGGACATACCGAAAATGGTGCGGATGACCGAGTCCATCGTAAAATGCACGCATCTTCCCGTGACGGTAAAGACCCGACTCGGCTGGGACGAGAGAACAAAAAATGTTGCCGAAGTAGCCGAGCGCCTTCAAGATATCGGCGTCAAAGCACTTACCATTCATGGCCGAACCCGCGTTCAGATGTACAAAGGTGACGCCGACTGGACGCTTATCGGAGAAATAAAAAATAACCCACGTATCCACATCCCGATTTTTGGCAACGGCGACATGGACTCTCCGCAAAAAGCGTTGGAGTACAAGAATCGATATGGCGTCGACGGTATTATGATTGGCCGCGCATCGGTGGGAGCACCCTGGGTGTTTAGAGAAATCAAGCACTTCCTCAAAACTGGCGAGGTGCTGCCCGGGCCTGACGTGCCGGAGCGGGTTCGTGTGTGCCGCGAACATGTTGAATATTCAATCCGCTGGAAGGGAGATCACCTGGGCGTTATTGAAATGCGCCGGCACTACGCAAATTACTTTAGAAGCATCCCCGACTTCAAGCCGTACCGCACACGGCTAGTCATGGCAGATACGGACATGGAGGTATATGCCATTCTGGATGAGATCAGTGACGTGTTCTCACCACAACATGCATTTGCCTGACCAGTGCCCATTGCGGAAAAAAGTGTGATGAGTACGGTAATTATTAACGCATAGGATTTTGTCCTTTTACTGCCTTGGAAAATAAAAACAATGCGCTTCCTGTCTTTCTTATTTTAACCCTCTCTTTGATTTGGGGAACGTCCTTCATTTTGATGAAGAAGGGTTTGGTGGCCTTGTCCCCGGGAGAGGTGGCAGCACTCCGTGTAACAGTCGCGGGCCTTCTCCTGTTGCCAATCGCTCTTGTAAAAGTGCGTGAGGTAAAAGCGGGACAATTATATAAATTGTTTTTTTCTGGATTGCTGGGTGTTTTTATTCCGGCATTTTTATTCGCCACAGCTCAGCAACACATTGATAGTTCTGTAGCTGGCATCCTGAATACGTTGTCCCCACTGTGGACAATGATTATGGGCGCGATTTTCTATCAGCAAATTTTTAGGAGACCGGCAGTCGTCGGAATTCTGGTTGGCCTGCTGGGCACGGTGTTGCTAATGGTTTCCAGATCAGGGGCTTCTGTTACAGGTTTCAATGGGTACGGCCTGCTGATCGTTATTGCTTGCGCGCTATATGGATTCAATCTTAACTTCATAAAATTCAAGATTACGGGCTTGGGTTCGGTTACCATTACCAGCATTTCCATTGCACTGATTGGCCCTCTCGGCGCTATCTATTTGTTCGGGTTCACCGATTTTGTGCACACATTGGAGACTGTACCTGGTGCATGGACATCTGCGTCATATGTCGCCCTGCTTGCGCTGATGGGCACGGCTATCGCAGTACTCATATTTAACAAGCTGGTGAGGATGACAACACCTTTATATGCCAGCACGGTAACGTACATCATGCCCATTGTGTCGGTGATGTGGGGAGTACTCGACGGCGAAAAGCTTTACCTCAGTCATTTCATTGGCATGGCGGCCATTCTTGGCGGCGTTTACCTCGCCAATCGAAAGTAGGAGCAGTCTTCGAAAAGTTTGCGACATGAGCATTCCGGTTGACTACATCATTGTTGGACAAGGTTTGGCGGGGTCAGCGTTGGCATGGGAACTCTTGCGTCGTGGGAAACGAGTCATGGTATTTGACGAACCCCAGCTGAACAGGGCATCTAAAATTTCTGCAGGCATCTGCAATCCGATCACCGGCAGGGTAATGTCCAAAACGTATCTAGCCGAGAAATTATTTCCTCACCTGAATCGGTTTTACGTAGAAGCAGAAAAGAGTCTTAGTCGGAAGTTTTTTTATTCACTGCCTATTTACCGCCCCTTTCTGTCGACCGAAGAGCGGATCCAATGGAAAGAAAAAATGAAATCTGAAGCCATGCAACAGTTTGTTATGCATCTTCAAGAGGAGCCGGTGTTGTCCGATTCGCTCAACAATCCATTCGGAGGCTTGGTGATCGGACAGTCCGGTTACCTGGATGTCGCGGGGTGGACTTCAGCTGTTCAGGAGGTGCTGTTGGAGAAACTGGCTTATCGGGATGAACACTTTATCGAAAGTGAAGCGGAGGTCGGTGATACCATTCGGTACCGGGAATTCACAGCCTCGAAAATTATTTTCTGCAATGGGTTGGCTGCCCGGCAAAGTTCCTGGTTCCACTGGCTTCCAATAAGACCATTGAAGGGAGAGACGATCACTGTGCGCATGGAATTTGACGCCAGCCGGATCGTTAGCCGGGGTGCCTACCTCGTCCCCGGACGGGAGAAGGATGTGTTCATCGTTGGTTCTACCTATAAACATATGCCGTTTGAAGAGGCTGTCTCTGGAGAGGCGCTAACCCAAATTACCTCCCGTTTGAGGGAATTGATCCGCGTTCCGTTTCAGGTGATTCACCAAGACTGGGGTATTCGGCCAACTGTTTCAGACCGCCGACCCCTTCTGGGTCACCACCCGGACAATAGAAATGTTGTTATTTTCAATGGCCTAGGAACAAAAGGTGTAAGTTTAGCTCCCTATTTTGCGAACTGCTTGACGGATTGGATGGAAGACCTTGCCGAGCTGCCAGAAGAGGTCAATATTTACAGATTCAAAGCGTTATATTCGAAGTGATTGCTCTTCAGTTTATGCGAACATGGATACGCTGCCGGACCCTCCTTATAGCCGGCGGTTTGGTATTGTCTATTCTGCCCGCATGCGCGCAGATGGCGTCTGAGACGTTCGGAAGGAACCGGGTTCAATACCGTCAGTTTACCTGGCAGTATGTAAGTTCAGATAATTTCGATGTCTATTATTATGATGAGCGACGGAGGGTAGCCACGGAAGCTACGCAATACCTGGAAGCTGAGTTTGACCGAATCACCGATTTGATCGGCTATCCACCCTATCTCAAGACCAAGGTATTTCTTTACAATTCAGTGACCGATTTGCAACAAAGCAACATGGGTATACTGGGTAAGCAGTATCACATTGGAGGTGAAACGGAATTTATTAAGCCCTACGTCGAAATTGCCCACCCCGGTTCGCTGGATGGATTCAAGGAAGAATTGGTTCTGAAGGTGACCGATTTGATGATCAATGAAATGATGTTCGGCGGCAGCTTGAAAGACATGTTTCAAAATGCCGTACTGCTTAATCTTCCCAATTGGTTTATTGACGGCATTTCATTGTACGCCGCCAAAGGATGGGATGCCGAAATGGATGACTATGCAAGACAATTCGTACAGAGTAAACAAGTTAACAATCCGTTCAAGGTCACCGGAACAGAAGCCGCACTTATTGGGCAGTCAATCTGGAACTTTATCGCGGAGAAATATGGAAAGGCAAGCGTCGCCAACATACTCAACTACACACGGGTCATTCGAAATGAACAGAAAAGCATTTACATCACGCTGGGTGTCCCCTTTAAGCAGTTAATGGCAGACTGGAAGAGGTTCTACCTCGATGAACAGCAACGGGTGAATACAAGTTATCAAATCCCATCCGATACAGCTCGCTTCACCCCCAGGCACAAAAAGAGTATTGTTTATACAACGATGAAAATAAGCCCGGACGGAAAGAACGTGGCGTATGCGGAGAATGATCGGGGAAAATATACCGTCTTTGTGAAGTCCCTGGAGACAGGAAGGGAAACAACTATACTTACCGACGGCAACCGGGTGTTCCGACAGGCCGTAGACGTCAGCCTTCCGCTCTTGAGCTGGGCAGATGGCCATACCTTGGGCGTCATTGGTGTTCGATATGGTCAGCATCTCTTCTGGCTTTACGATCTTACTACCCGCAGCAAAATTCCCCGGCCGCTGGAGCGATTCAGCAATATCCGAAGTCTGAATTTTTCTGAAAACGGAAGACTGGCGGTCATCAGTGCCGACATGGATGGGCAAAACGACCTATTCCTTGTTAGTAGCCGAAGAGACCGCACACGACGGCTGACCAATGATATTTTTGACGACTTCGATCCTTCGTTTATTCCTCAGACCAACACGCTTATCTTTAGCTCCAATCGTACAACCGACACGGTGAATACGGTCAAGCGTAATTTTGGCAAAGTAACTTCCAACTACAACCTCTTTAGTTATAATCTGGATACAACCAAGGATGTGGTTACTCGGATCACGAACACACTCAGTGCCGACTATGCCCCGAAGGCGGTCAATGAAAACATCATTTATTATCTGAGTGATCAACGGGGAATTGTAAATCTGTTCAAGTTTAATCGCCAGACCGGCGTGTATGCGCAGGTTACGAATTTTCAATCCAGCATCAAGACTTTTGACCTCCATTTTGAAGACCATGTATTTGCCGCTGTATTGACCAATAAGCTCAAGGAAGATATTTTTGTCTTCCGAAATTTTAATCCAGAAAGACAGATTTTTACTCCTGCGACTCTTCGAAAGGAGACACAGCAGGTTCGCGGCATCACCGAACGTAGGAAACGTGAAGCAAAGCCGGGTATATCCCTAAAGCAACTAATTAACGAACGACTTAAGCAGAAACAGGACACGCTGACTCAAAAGACCCTGGCCCCAGATACGCTCAAAAGGAGTTTGCCAAAGGATTCATTGGGTAACGTTGGTCATTCCGACTCTGTGGCAGTCGACTCAACGAAGGCTAATATCAAACCCGGAGAAATCAACGTTGACAACTATTCCTTTGAGGATGAAAAAGTAAAAAAGGATACTGTTGCTGTCCCCGTGGTTATTCCGGTTACGACCAAGAAGGAAGCTGACTTGAATACAGACGATTACCGATTTGAAGATGATGCATTTAAAGGCCAGAAACCAGGGGAGACGTTTTTAAGTCGTTACATGAAGGCTCGGGAGAGTAGCCGGATCAATGGACCGTTTCCCTATCTTCCGAAATTCAGTTACGAGAGTATTACTACAAACGTTAGTGTCATTGATCCATTGCGGGGCTTCAGCTTTCGCCTAGAGACGCAAATGAATGATATTCTGGAAAATTTTAGAATCTATGGGGGCATTCAGTCAGCGTTCGACTTAAAGAGCGGAGATGTTTTTGGCGAATTTCATTACCTGAAGCATCGCATCGACTATAGCGTTCGGTATGACCGCAAGGTAATTTTCTGGACGCAGGACGACAAAAAACAAAAGTATTCCTGGCAAAAAATTGAATTTGGCTTTGCCCTCCCGCTCAGCGTTCGCACTCGTGTAGCGCTGAAACCGTTTGCTGGCTACACATTGTACGAAGACCTGGGCCCGGACCAGCGAGTTGCATCTCCACCCGTGTATAAGGCCTCGAAAGAGCAATGGTATACCGGGGCAAGGGCCGAGTTGGTGTACGACAATTCAGTAAATACGGGACTTAATTTAATGGAGGGAACACGCGGGAAGCTCAATTTTGTTCACTATGAAGCAATTGGAAATAAGAAGGCGAGTTTTTCGCAGATTTCAGTCGACATTCGTCATTACCAAAAAATTTATCATGAGATCGTGTTAGCCTTGCGGGGGTACACCGGAACCTTCTTTGGCAATGCCCCCAAACAGTATGTGCTAGGGGGTGTAGACAATTGGGTTGGTAATTCGACCAATTACGAAGGAGTAAAGAATCCACTTTATGTGAAATCGGGTTACAATGAAAATCTGATATTCACCGAATTTGCAACCACCCTTCGTGGATTTGATTATGCCACGTTGTACGGGACAAGCGTGGCTATGTTCAACGCTGAATTCAGGCTTCCCCTGGTTAAGGCGCTGGGTGGGGGTTCAGTTTCTTCGAGTTTCTTTAAGCACATGCAGTTTACGGCCTTCTATGACATTGGAACCAGTTGGACCGGGGCGCCGCCAATTAACTCCGAAAACACCTTACGCACTGTCGAAATTAAATCAGGCCCCTTTATCATTGATATCAAGCAATACCTGAATCCATGGCTATTCAGTTACGGCTTTGGGTTTCGGTCCATGATGTTGGGGTATTACCTCAAGTTTGATTATGCATGGCCAGTTGAGAACTATAAGGTCAATGACCCGCGCATCCTGGTGTCAGTGGGGATGGATTTCTAATTCAAGTCCGGAGTTCCCGGATTGACTTATCTTGCAGAAAATTTTCATATGCTCCGATCGATGACCGGTTTTGGCCAGGCTGATGCAGTCGTGGAGGATGGTTCCCTTCACGTAGAAGTGAAGTCACTGAACTCTAAGTTTCTCGACCTCGGTTTGCGGCTGCCTTCCGGATTTTCAGAAAAGGAACTTGAGGCCCGTACCCTGATCCAGGAAAAACTGGAACGCGGAAAGATCTCCATTGCAGTTGAGTACCGCAGAAGCATTCCGGAACAGGTGCCGCAACGATACAACGAGTCCCTGTTCATTGCTCACTATGCGGAATTGAAAAAACTGGCTGATCGGGTTATGGCACCCTACGACACTATTTTTGAAATGGCGCTGCGTTCTCCCGATGTAACTGTGGAGCAAGAC
>JANNAZ010000029.1:0-18017 GCA_031384895.1 Cyclobacteriaceae bacterium
GTAGCGCGTGCCTGGTCGTTCTTCTGATCGTAATCACCTGTATTTCCGCCCATGGCAATGTCTTTGTAGAGGATCACTGTCCACTCAGCTGCTCCGGGGATAGTAAGTACAAGGTACTTTCCTTTGGGAACGTCAACACCACCAAACTTCACGTCATCGCTGAAGGAAATGACCGTACCACTATTGGCACCCGTGCGCCAAATTGCTCCGTAGGGGGTGAGGAAGTCTGTGCCTGCGCCAAAGATCTTACGCCCTTTTGCTTTCGGACGGGAATAATCAACCTTCACATCGGTCAGGCCAACGACAGTAGTGACGGTCGCTGCAGGGCTCGGTGCAGGGGAAAGAACCTGCGCTTGTGTCGCAAGACTTAATGCAACAGCAAGTAGAATAAGAACTCTTTTCATAATTATTATTTTTGTTGGTTTACGTATTGAGGGGGCAAAAATAGGATACTTTCCATTACATTAAAAATCGAGGCCCGAAGACAGTAGGATGGTACTAAATGAAGCATTTTATCGACGAAGCAGCGTTATCCGCATAGCCCAGGAACTTCTTGGCAAAGGGCTGTTCACGAAAATTAATGGAAAAATCACAAGTGGACGGATAGTTGAAACCGAAGCCTATTCCTGGAAGGAGCGAGGCTGCCATGCCTACAACAACCGTATGACGGCAAGGAACGAAGTAATGTTTGGCAATGGAGGACAGGCCTACGTTTACCTTTGTTATGGCATCCATCATCTCTTTAATGTGGTGACCAACCGGGATGGGAAAGCAGATGCGGTGCTAATTCGTGCCCTGGAGCCCATGGAGGGGATCGACGAAATGTCAAAGAGAACAGGAAAACCAACGACCAATAGAATCACCAGTGGACCTGGTAAGTTGACACGAGCTCTGGGGATTGACCGGAGTCACAACGGAACACCCCTGATTTCAAACAACCTTTGGCTGAGCGATATCGGTTTCTCCGTACCAAAAAAGGAGATAGTCTCTGGTCCGCGGATTGGCATAGATTATGCCGGACCGGATGCGTTGCTGCCCTGGCGGTTTACCATAGCAGATAGTCCGTGGATAACTCATTAGTCCATCGTAATTTTAGCCTCTCCGCATGATCACCTTGTTCAGAATATTGCTATCGGCCATTTCCCTTCTCCTGTTCGCAGGTATTGCAAAGACGCAATCATTCAATCAAAAAAGCCTTGACCATCCAAATTCACCCTACGATGAGCAGGCGCCGTTCGTCAGTCCCGATGGGAAGGTATTGTATTGGACCGTCGCCAATCATCCGGACAACATCGGTGGCAAAAAGGATCCTGGCGACATCTGGTATTCGGTCTGGACTGGTGAGCAGTGGTCGCTTCCCATTCATGGGGGGACTTTGATAAATGATGTGGGATACAATGCGGTTGTTGGGTTCTCCCACGATGGCGTTCGCATGTTTCTTGCCGGGCACTATGCCGTGCGAGGAGTTTCTTCTACTCAGGGAATTTCGATGGCCATCAAGACGCTGGATGGCTGGGCCACACCGGAGAACATTACCATTCCGTATTTCTTGAATCGTTCACCTAGCACCCAGGGATTTTTGTCTACCACCGTGGAAGCCTTTGTTTTCTCTGGTGAGGGGTTCACCACAGTCGGCGGGGAGGATTTGTATGTATCTGTACTTGACCAAGGTAAGTGGTCCGAGCCGAGAAACCTGGGCCCAACGATCAACACGGCCTTTCAAGAAATGAGTCCAAGCTTGAGTGCGGATGGAAAATTTATCTATTTCTCGACCAACGGCAGAAAGGGGTACGGGAGCTTTGATGTCTATTATGCCGAACGCCTCGATGACACGTGGATCAACTGGTCTCAGCCAGTAAACATGGGTGCAAACATAAATAGCGAAGGTCGCGAACTTTTTTATCGAACGATTCCATCCGCCAAGCTGGCGCTGTTCACCACGACGCAGAACAGCGACGGATATGGAGACATCCGTGTGTATACACCTCCAGCAGACTTGAAGGATTCACTTATTGCTCAAAGGCCAGACACCATTGTGAAGATGGTTGCGATCATCCGGGATAAGCCCATAGCGGGCGACGAAAAAATATTCCGCGTATTTGGCCGTGTAGCCGATGCAAAAACCAGCAGCCCTGTGCGGGCAACAATCACATTTCATAGCGACAGTTTGTTTTCTGCTCTGGCGGCGGCAGACGGGAAATATGAAATCCGATTTCCTTCGGTGAACGAGTATTCAATCCGTGTAGAAGCAGCTGGCTATGTAGGAAATTTTGAGAAGCTAGACGTAAGAACCTATGAATTAAAATCGCTGGAGATGAACTTCAAACTGCAGCCCATTGAAATTGGTGCGACAGTCAACTTGAAAAGTGTGCTTTTCCAGCAAAGCACCTATAACCTGCTTCCCGAATCAAACGATGAGCTGGATCTTGTAGTCAATTTTCTTCGGGTAAATTCTAAAGTAGAAATTCTATTGACCGGACACACGGATAATCGGGGAGACCCCAGCCACAACCAGCGGCTATCCCAAAAAAGGACAGAGCGGGTGAAAGCCTACCTGGTGTCGAAAGGAATTAGCGGGAAGCGGATAACAGGAAAAGGCTTTGGCGGCTCCAAGCCTATTGCCGATAATCGCACAGAAGAAACCCGCAGACTAAACAGGCGAGTTGAATTCACAATCGTGAAAGACTAACACCCAGTACCTAGTACCCAGTACCTAGTATCCTTTTGCACTATCATCTGACCGAGTTCGATCTGCGCCACCTTCTAATTTCCTATCAGGCCGGACAAGGATGGCATCCACGCGACCAATATTGGGGCGGGGAGAAATCTTGTGGCCCATCTGCGTCAGCAAGAGACTGTCTTGCTTGGTAAGCGCTCTAAGCTCCGGAGCAATCGCATCCGGAAGCCATTGGCTATGAACACGCCGAGCATCAACAGCTTCCTGCATGCCCATGTTGTGTTCAATGACGTTGAGTATTACCTGAAACACAGAGGTGATGATTGTAGAACCACCCGGAGAACCAACCACCATGTGGAGCTTTCCATCTTTCTCAAGAATGGTGGGGGACATCGCGCTCAACATTCGCTTGTTGGGTTCAATCTTGTTTGCAGCCCCTCCGGTAACGCCAAAGACGTTGGGCACGCCTGGTTTTGAACTGAAGTCATCCATCTCATCATTGAGAAAGAATCCGGAACCTGCGACGACCACCTTATTACCAAACCAAAGGTTTAACGTAGTGGTAACAGCGACAGCATTTCCCTCTGTGTCCACGACCGAGAAGTGTGTTGTCTCTTCAGACTCATAGCCAGGTATCTTTCCTGCGCTGACTTCACTGCTGGGAGTTGCCTTATCGGGATTGAAAGAAGCCATACGATCAGTAATGTATTGATTGTCGATCAGTGCTGTAACCGGAACTTTGACAAAGTCGGGATCACCCATGAATTTTGCCCGATCAGCAAATACGCGACGCTCGGCCTCCACCATGGCGTGAACGCTCTTCGGCGTATTGAAGCCCCATTCACTCAACGGAAATGGTTCAACAGCCTTGAGAAGTTGTACAACACAGAGTCCGCCGCTGGAAGGAGGGCCCATGGCAATTACTGTGTAGTTTTTGTATGTTGAAATAACGGGATCACGCCAAACGGAATGGTAGTTCTTCAGATCTTCCAGCGTGATGAGACCTTTTCCGCGCTGCATTTCAGCTACCAGGTCGTCAGCTGTTTTCCCTTCATAAAATCCGGCACGGCCTTGGTCGCGTATGCGTTCCAGCGTGTGTCCCATATCTATCCAGCGAATGGTGTCGCCAGTTTCCCAGCTTCGCATGAGAAATTCGGGGCGGACGGTATTGTATTTTTCAAGATCGGCCTGAAGCTGATTTAGCGATGCTGCCTCGCGTTCCGAGACTGGGAAGCCGGTAAGTGCAAGATCAATAGCCGGCTGAACCAAGTCTTTCCAGGGGAGGGAACCAAACTTCTTGTGAGCTTCAACCATCCCATCCACGGATCCGGGTACTCCAGAGGCGAGGTGACCAGCGATGCTCAAGTTCTGAATGACGTTTCCATCTTTATCGAGATACATATCTGTGGAAGCCAACGCAGGAGCCTTTTCCCGGTAATCCAAGGTGGTTGATGTGCCGTCTTTCATCCGGATAACCATAAAGCCACCCCCGGCGATGTTTCCTGCAGCCGGAAATACCACAGACAAGGCAAATTGCGTTGCAATGGCGGCATCCACGGCATTTCCACCCTTTTTCATAATGTCTACCCCGACCTGAGATCCATACGGCTGAGCGGAGACAACCATGGCAGAATCGGCCACCAGGCCAACAACCTTGGTTTGCTTTTCGGTCTGACAGCCGATTACGCTTGCTGTTAATAGAAGAAGGAATAGACGCTTCATGGAGTTTGAGTTTGGGTATTTAAACCTAAATGTATTATTTCCGTCCAAACTTAGTATGAGTCTGAGAAAAGAAAAGGCAGCGCGCCTGAAATTGTCGGTATTAGAGCATACGTTGAAGCTGATTGGCAGAAGACCATTCGAGGATTTGTATGTGGATGACATTTGCAAGAGGGTAAAAATATCGAAGGTCACCCTCTTCAAGTACTTTCCTGTTAAGGAGGATATCCTGACTTACTATTTCCGGGTATGGTGCCTTCGGCGGGCAGTCGAGCTCAAGGCGCGACCCAAGGAGGGCATCCAGGGAGTCTATTTTTTGTTCGACAAACTCAGCGAGGATTTTGATCAGTATCCCGGCATCCTGTTAAGCCTTGTCGCCTACTTGTCCAACCCAAAGCGACCACCCAAACCGTTTCCATTGAAAGTAGAGGAAAAGAAACTTCTGTTCCCGGAGATCCTCGATGTTCAGACCATCGATATTCAATCGGTCGATCAGATGTTTGAAAAATTTGCCCTGGAGGCGGTGTTCAAGAAGGAAATAACAAAGACGTCGTCCACCCGGGATATCACTAACCTGCTGACTACACTTTTCTTTGGATCTGTAGTTGCTCTGCAACTGAATCAAGTGAACCCATCAAAGCAATTTATTCGCAGGAACGTGGAGTTGTTTGTGAGGGGACTACAGTGAGTAGTGGATAGTGAGTAGTTGCATGGGAGGTCCACACGATAGGGATGAAGAATTACCCCTTCATCTTTACCGTTCGGGTACCCTGCTTTTCGAAGATGTGAAGGTGTACGCGTACAGGTCCGATCTTTTTCTTGTGCCATCGACTATTCTTGTACCAGGTGTGGTGATAGATAGGCTTCTTGACACTGACCGTGTGATAGGCTTTGGACCCTCCACAAGCACAGAGACAGAGCAAGAGACCGATGGCAAGCGTATATTTCATTCCACTGTAACGCTCCAAGTTACCTAATATTTCATACTTTGGTTCATGGTGGTTAACTTGATCAACATGATCCGAATACCATCCCATTTCTGTTTTTTATTGGCCTTGCTCTGTAGTCCGATGGCGTCAGTCGGGCAGGACATGTCGATCAAAGGCGGAGTATTTGCGTCGGCTCAGTTGGGTGCCCAAACCGTTACACTTAATAGGCCCCTGGTTTCATTCCAGATAGGTGAGAAATGGTTCAATTCCTCGGAGCCCTCACCCGTATCCATTACATCCTCATCGCCAGCTTCTGGCAAAAGTTTTCGGTTGATCACCTTCCTCAACACATCAACCGATACACTACGCCTTCACAACATTATACCTTTTGCGCCAACTGCTTCAGATATTTTTATATCGGGTAAAGGAGATCACCGGCTTTCACGTACTCATCTATTTAGACCTGGGCTTCAGCCTGTCAATGTCATTGTCCCTGACAATGCGTGGGACCTTGGATTTACGAGCCTTGATCTGCGCGGTGGAACTCAGGTTTATGGACTTACACGGAGAGTCCCGGATTCATGGAAGAAGGCAACGCGCAAACGTTTCGAAACAATTTTAGACCCAGGAGGCTCGGTTTCGTATAGCCTATATGTCGATTCGTTTACCGGGAATTGGCAGGCCGGTCTTCGCAAATGCTTCCAGGAAAAGAAGTTGTACGATGTGGAGGCATTTGACAATACGATGTACCAGCGTGAAGATCTGAAGTGGGTTCGCGACACCTATGTCATGCATTTGATGATGGCGTGGGACAAGGACTATTATGATATATCCACCGGTACGTTTAATTGGGATCGGTTCAGCGCGCGCGCAGCCAGGCTGTATGGGGGCGATGATGTTCTTTGTCTGTGGCCAAACTGGCCAACATTGGGCCTTGACCCCCGAAACCAGTTTGATTTATATCGCGATCTCCCAGGTGGCCTGAAAGGCCTCCGGGTGCTGGCCGATACGCTTCGCAAGCACGGTACGAAGTTCTTTGTTGCCTACAACCCATGGGATGAAAGCACGCGCAAGGAAACACACATGAAGGGCCTGTCTGACCTTATCCGCGAGACCTCGGCTGACGGTGTTGTGCTGGATACGCGGGGAGAATCGTCCCTCGAACTGCAGATGGCAGCAGACGCAGTGCGTCCGGGTGTCATTATGTACAGTGAAGGTATGGCGGTGCCGAAAGACATGTCGGGGATCGTGTCTGGTCGGGTACACAACGCTTTGTATTATCCTCCCTTGTTGAACTTAAACAAGCTGATCATGCCCGACTTCACCATTTATAGGGTAGCAGAAGTTTTCAAGGAACCCATTCAGCGCGAGTATGCTGTAGCGTTCTTCAACGGCTATGGAACGGAGATAAATCAGTTTGCACCAGGGCATCCGGAGTGGGAAGAGGAGCAATACCGATACCTGGGGATGACTTCGAGGATACTTCGGGAGAATACCTCCAATTTTCAGTCCAGCAACTTCACACCTTTGGTAAACTCTGTCCATGACAGCCTCTGGATAAATGAGTGGCCATCGTTGAACAAAAAGATCTATACAATCTTTAGTTTGAAACCGGAAGGAGTAAGTGGGCCACTGATCGAAGTGAAGCCTCGACCCGGATTTCATTGGGTAGACCTCTGGCACCACGAGGATGCCACACTGAAAACAATGGGGGAAAAGACTTACGTCAAAGCGCGAGTGGATCCATTTGATCGCTCAACCTTGGGCACCAATAATGAAGGCCAGGCTGGGTGCTTGGCGGAACTACCAATAAATCTACGCTGCGAGCTTCGGAGTAACCAACTGACAATCCGTTCGGAGGGAGTCACGCGAATAAAGGTGTGGGCCGGAAATCCGACTTACGACAAAAAGCCGCTGGTCTATGGAGCAGGGGAACATGCGATTTCTGTCTCAGAAAAATTTGGAAGATTTGAAGGGAAGCTGATTATCCAGGCATTTACTGGCGAAGAGCTCGTTGATGAAGCCATTGTTATGATGAAGGTTGGCGCGGCCCGCTTAGTCACGGTGAGTAAGAAAACTGCCGGAGTATCGGCAGCCCCCGAGGGAATGGTTCTAATTCCTGAAGGAATATTTACGCTGAAGACTACACATGGTGATGATTTCATTCCCTATCCGGATGTTAGAGAAGAGTCGAAGACCGTGCCTGCACTTTACATGGACAAGTATCCCGTGACAAATGAGCAATTTCAGAAGTTTCTAATTGCCTCCAGTTTTATACCCTCGGATACGAATAACTTCTTGAAGCACTGGCGCGGTAGAAAGATTCCAGCGGGGCAGGAGCGGTATCCTGTCGTATACATTTCGTGGGAGGATGCCCAGGCGTATGCACAATGGGCCGGCAAACGCCTTCCTACAGAGCGGGAATGGCAATATGCAGCACAGACCAAGGAACTTAATGAATGGCCATGGAAGCAGACGAAGCCAGTAACCCGAAAGGAACAGTTCGTAACTGAAACACTTACGGTAAAAGCAATCGAAGGGATTAGTCCCAAGAACTGCAATCTGGGTGATGGGAAGTCCTATGCCGTTGGCAAATATCCAGCAGGAGTAAATCCGAATGGCTTACACGATCTTGTAGGCTGCATATGGCAACTCACACAGGATGCATACGAGAGCGGCAGCTACCGGTATATTATCATGAAGGGAGGTAGCTATTTTAAGCCGTCCTCCAGTTGGTGGTACGTCCAGGGAGGGCCCCGGGAACTGCACTATCGGCAATACCTCCTGCGCGTATCACAAGGGTTTGAACGCAATGCTACCGTTGGCTTCCGATGCGTAACTGATGCTGCAGCTAACTGAGTCATTGTTTTGAATAATTGTTCATTATCAATACTTTAGCATCCTATATCTCAATTTTTGGTATAACTAACATTTTTTTGCTATGAGAGCCATTTGGAAAGGTCACATCCGATTCTCGCTGGTCACTATACCCATCCGGGTTTACAATGCGATTGATTCTGGTCAAACCATCAGCTTTAACCTCCTGTCCAAAGAAGGGCATAACCAGGTGAGTTATGAGAAAAAGGACAAGGTGACGGGCCAGACCCTGCGCCAGGAAGACATCGTGAAAGGATACCAGTATGAGCCAGGGCAATTTGTAATTATCGACGATGAAGATTTTGGCAAGGTCAAGCTCAAGAGTACCCGGGTGATCGACATCGAAGGATTTGTAAAATCTACAGAGGTCCATCCAACCCTGTTTGACGCACCGTATTTCATTGGTCCTGACGGCGAGCTGGCTGCAAAGACGTATGCACTGCTCTGCAAAACGTTGAAAGAATCAGGCAAGGTAGGCGTGGGGCGTGTGGTGCTTCGCGACCGGGAAACGGTTGTCTTGCTCACCCCGGAGAAGAATGGTATTCTCTTGTATAAGCTCCGTTATCCCAATGAAGTAAGAAGTATAGGTGAAGTACCGCAACTTCTTGAGGATGTAAAGGTTGATAAAGAACAGATCAAGATGGCTAAAATGCTTGTCGACAGTATGTCCAAGCAATTTGTGGACATTGAAATGAAGGACAACTACCAGGATGCCTTGCGTGGCATGATCCAGGCCAAGATTGAGGGCAAAGAGATCATTACGATTGCTGAAGAAGAAACTCCCGTGGTTGATATCATGACCGCGCTGAAGGCCAGTATTGAAAAGGCCAAGAAGCCAATGGAGAAAGCCAAGGGCAAAATAGCCAAGGAAAAAAAGAAGGTCCAGAAAGAGACGAAGGTCAAGCGCAAGGCCAGTTAAGGTTGGAGAAAGTTGGCGGATAAGGTATCTTTGCGCAATGGCAAAGGTTGTTCAATTTCCTATCCAGACACCTGAGAAGTTTGGCTTCCGGCCCGTTCGGAAGAAGCGTGAGTCACCGCCCCCTCGACACGGACAACTCAACCTGTTTACTGGTGGAAAGGTTGTCAAGCTAAATCAACTCAGCGCATTTGAAGAGGCGCTACTCTTGGATGAACACGACGATAAAGCGGCAAAAGACCATTATTTAAAAGCAATCAAAGAAGGAGACAGCATAGCAGACGCCTATTGCAACCTGGGTATTCTCGAATCTAAACTTCGCAATTCTGCCAAGGCAATCGACTGCTTTACCTTATCATTGAAGGAGGATCCCCGTCATTTTGAGTCGCATTATAACCTCGCCAACCTCTATGCGGAACTGGGAAACCTGCCACTCGCCAAAGTACATTACCAGATGTCGATAAGCATTGAGCCGGAGTTCCCGAACAGTTATTTCAACCTGGGTCTTACCTTAGCTATGAATCTGGAACTCGATGAGGCCATTAAGACCTTGCTTGAATATCGTCGCCTCACGACCGCAGAAGACCACGCACAGGTCGATGAGCTCATAGAATACATGATGAGAAGCAAGTAATCGGTATTAATCCTAACCTTTCAGAAATTGCCGAACTTCTGCTGTTACCGCTTCGGGCAGCTCCTCAGCCATCCAGTGTCCGCATGGAAGTGATTTGCCGGTGACTTGGGAAGCTCTCTCTTTCCATGTCTCCAAGACGTTGAATAGTGGCTCCATGGCGCCGCGCGACCCCCACAAAACAAGAACTGGGCACGGCACTTTTGTGGTAAGGTCAGCCTCATCGTGCTCAAGGTCAATGGTAGCACCTGCCCTGTAGTCTTCGCACATGGCATGCAGCGTTGCCGGGTCACTAAAGTGGTTCAAATATTCCTGGAAAATATCTTCCGGGATCACTTCTTTAGGAATTCCTTTGAAGGCCCAATCTTTCAGTGCGAAAGCCGCATTGTTCTGGATCAGCGTCTCAGGAAGCGGTGCATCCGGGATAAGGAAGAACCAGTGGAAATACATGGTAGCGAATTGCTTCGTCACGTTGGTATATAGTTTGTGTGTTGGCACGATATCCATAACAACCAGCTTCTTCACCTGGTTTGGAAAATCCACTGCCATCCGGTGAGCTACCCGTGCACCCCGGTCGTGCCCGACCACACTGAAGGTTTCAAATCCAAGGTGACGCATCAGCTCTACCTGGTCTCTGGCCATTGAACGTTTGGAGTAGCCCATGTGATTTACGCCATCCGCCGGTTTGCTGCTGTCGCCGTAGCCACGCAGGTCGGTGATCACCAATGTATATTCCTTCGATAGCAGAGGCGCCATTTTGTGCCATTCAATATGACTCTGTGGGAAACCATGCAGAAGCAGCAGCGGCGGACCCGAACCGCCAATAACTCCATTGATGGTGCATTCAGAAGTCTTAACTGAAATCCTCTTGAATCCGGGAAAGAAATCTGTGTTCATGGCATTTAGGTTTTTAGATGATTGCCCTTTGATTTCACCGGACAGCAAGGTGCCGAGTACCAACCCTCCAGATTTAAGCAGAAATGCTCTTCTTTGGTTTTCAGTCTCCATGGTTTGTTTCATTGATGGTAATGATGAAGCTTTTCAAGAGGATTGGGCTATCAACTGTTTGTACTACTTTCTTCATAGAGTCACAAAGACCAGATCGTCACATAAAAAAGTATCGCCCGATACGCTTCAATGCATATTCTCAACACGCCAACCATGATGAGGGTCCTCCCAATAAGTTTCACACCCCGGTCTTCGTAGAACGTATACCCCGCTCGCAGAAGGAAGTATACGTTTGTTACCAGAAGAATAGCGGTTAGACCGAACTCATTAGTGAATGATCCCATATGAAGTAAACGTACACCCAGAGACAAAAGAATTGTATTGATGAAGAGGTTAAAGCATACGAGTTCTACCGAGAATGTTACATGATCAGAGAAGTAGCGGTTACGAGTCCAGTAGATCAAATTGAGCGGCAAAGAAACGAGGACAGCAAAGAGGATAACCAGCATTTTGGCCAAGCCCGCCGTCTTCTGATCGTAAACCAATTCAAAAGACCCGATGTCGTGAATGCCCAACGCCGTCATTTTACTGGCGATGGCGGCAACAGCGTACTTCCCGTGAAAGGAATTGAGTTGGGTTCTGAGCGTCGCGCTGAACAACTGAATAATCGGGAAGAGGAAATAGATCAGGTTCAGGAGGAAGAACAAGGACATTGGGCGTAAGTACTTGATACGCCGGCCTTCGGAGAACTCACGTGAAAGGAATCCGGGGTTTGCCACCGTAACCCATGCTGTCTTGAGGACCTTGGTGTCGGTGAATGTCAATGCGATAAAAACACCGGTCAGAAAAGCGTGAAAGGAGCGGTCCTGGGGAAGGATGATTTTTTCCCCGCACTGATTGCAGTATAGTCCTGTGAAATGGTTGCCGCAGCTCTTGCAAACTTGTTCTTCCGGGTTCGTCATGGGTGTGTGGACAAAGCTAACCGTTTCCAGCTTTTCTGCCCGCTCCGGGTCCCCGTTTCCGGGGTGTGGCAAAGCGAAGTTATTTTCACGCCTGATAATTGGGACTGACCGTTAACGCTTCCGATCATTTGTTTTTGATAGTCTTGAAAGCTGAGTCAGCGTTTTCCTTGCTCTGCTTGCATAGCCAGGAGACGCGTACGGGAGTTGGTCTTCCAAAATCATGCGCAGCTCACGACCGAGATCAGGGAGCTGCTTGCTAAGGACTGACAAAACAGTCATGGAGAACACCTTAACCCCGATCGTTTCCCTCTGGTCGGTCAAATAGGTAAAGCACCTGTTCGTTACCTCGCCTTGCAGCGACTTGGGTATGGCCACGTACTGAAGAAGTCGCATGGTGCTTCGTCTCACGGCATCGTGAAGATTAGGCCGTCTCAGGTTGTGCACAAGCACCTTTAGATGCGGTTGGGCAAGGATGGGGTGGGCCTCCACGCATAAACTTAAAGGCCAGGATGCACGCTGCATGATAACCGGTTTGCCTTTCAGAAGCAGGGTAACCAACTGTCCAAAGCGGGCCGGGTTGGTGCCAACCCAATCCAAAACCAGGGTGCACATGGTCTTGGAATTCTCCTTTTCCAGTATTTTCATCAGCTTCATTATCAATAGTTTACTTTAAGTAAATAAGTATAAACGATTGATAATTAGGATTCTAATAGACATTGCAATACTTTAGCATTCAATCAAACGATACGTTATGCTCACATTTTTTGCTATCGTGGTTTTTTTGCTGTTCCAGCTGAGCCAGTGTTTCTTGTGTTTCTATATGATGGATGCGCGTCGTCACCGCCAGCTGCTGAACCGACACCTAATTTCCTTCTTTTAGCCGGAATGCATTTACGATCACTTCGGTGATTCGTTTGGGTTTCCCGTTGGATGGTTCCAGTAGACACCAGGCGCTTTTTGCATAGGCCATCACGTGATGATCGGATGCACGCTGTATAGAGACATGGCGGGTTTGCCGCGCTCCGGTTGGGGCATCTACCCAAGTAAATACTTTGAGGATTTCCCCTTCTACTGCGGAAACCAAATAGTCGATTTCATGCCTAAGAACTACCCACCGGCATTGGTTTCTTAACTCCATTGATGCAGCTGATTTCCAATGCTCCGAAGCCGCATCCTGAACCCAACTCACATACACCACATTATTGACATGGTTGAGCTCGTCGATATCGGCTTTGCTGACGGTTACATTCAGGCAGAAAACATCTCGATCGTTGGGCGGCAGAAGCATATGTTTGTTGTAACCAGATCTGAAAATCCTTCTACTCCTAACTCCTAACTCCTGACTCTTGACTCCTGACTCCTTTTCTCCTGTTTCACCTCACCTTCCTCGCAGCAGCCATAAAACCATCTTTTACCATATGCCGGAACTTCGTGGGAGCCAGTCTTTTCCAGAACCAGGCTTTGCGCGCCACTTTTGGGAGGATGATGTACAATTCTCCTTTTCCTGCTCGGTGAAGAATTTCAACAGCCACGTCCCTGGCTTCAAGCCCTGAATGATCCAGAAAGAATTGAGTAGTCTTCTTAACGGTCTCGCCACCCCGGGCGCTTTGCGCAATGTTGGTTTTGAAATAGGATGGCTGTATACAGGACACTTTCACGTTATAATCAATAAGTTCTCCGTACAGCGTCTCGCTTAAGGCAACAACAGCCGCCTTGGTCATATTATAAGCACCCATAGTAGGGGCGCAACTGATAGCTGCCAAGCTAGCGGTGTTCAGGATGTGACCTGACTTCTGCTTCTTGAAAGTGGGGATGAAGAAATGGCACCCGTAGATAACGCTGAACTGGTTCACGCGAGTCATCCACTCCCAGTTGTCAAGGGAGTATTCCTCGAATAGGCCGCCATCACCGACACCGGCGTTATTGAAAAGCAGGTCGATTCCGCCGGCAGAGTTGAGAAAATCATTCGCCGCATGGCGGTACTGTTCGCGATCGGATACGTCAAAATGAAACCTCAAGGTCTTTGCGCCGAGAACTTCAAACTCATCGCCCGCAACGGCAAGTTGTTCTTTGTTGATGTCGGCGATGCCCAGCATCCAGCCGTCTTTGGCCAATTCGGTACAGATTGCTTTGCCGAGGCCGGAAGCGGCACCGGTTACGAAGGCACGGCGTTGGGGGTATTGGATAGAGAGGGAGTAGGTCATATTGTGATTCTTGGGGAACAAAGTAATGAATTTTGAATAATGAAAATGAAATCAGATGGTCAAGTTTTGAGCAGTACAACCTCTGGAGGATGTAACGGCACTTTTAGAATCAACCATATCGGGCACATGATGAATATGGGTGCAATACCGATATAGCTGGGTCTCTACACCCATAATGGATTTATTGATACATTTGACTATGGATTTATCAGTTGATTTGTTCAAGAAGTTAAAATCATTTTCAGAACCTGAACTTCAAAGTGAAATTCTAAAGCACGGCAAAATACTAAAAGCAATTAAGGGTGATGTATTGATTAAGGAAGGCCAGCATTTGAACTTCCTTCCTATTGTTATTAAGGGATTGTTGAGAGTGTATCAGCAGAAGGAAGACCGTGAAATACTCCTTTACTACGTAGGGCCGGAACAAACGTGCATGATGTCGCTTTCTTCGGCTTATTTTGATTATAGCAGCGCTGCCAATGGCATTGCCATGGAGCCTACGGAAATTCTGATACTACCTGCACACGTCATTGCTGAATGGCAATTGAAGTATCCAACCTGGAATAGGTTCATCATCAAGACATTTAAGAGCAGGTACGATGAGTTGCTAACGGCTTTTGGAAGTATCGCCTTTAAGCCCATTCATGTACGGGTAAAAGAATACCTAAACGGTTACGTTAAGAACCAAAAATCCCAAAAAATTCCGATCTCCCACCTAACCCTGGCCAACGAGCTGGGCACCACCCGCGTAGTAATCTCCAGAATCCTGAAGCAATTTGAACTGGAAAAGAAGGTCAAGCTGTTCCGAGGGTACATTCAAGTGAAGAACTAAAGGGGACTCCCCGGTTCTGCAAAAAGCATTTTAAAGGGTATCGACTATCCCAAGGAATTATTTGGGGTTATGTATCATTTGATACCGTCTAGCTTCATTTGATGGTGTTAATATTGACTTAGGCTCAATATAAAGCTGACCCTATTTCAGACCACAAAATAACCTTGTTATGAAAATGATAGCGGCCTTGCTGTTGGTGTTTGTTTTTGCTGACTTTGATTCCCAGGCACAAACAGAAAACAAAGAAAAGAAAATGAATTTTCTCATCCATGTTACATGTGGTCCGGAAAACCCGACGCGGGCAGCATTGGCCTTTCTGATAGCTAAAACTGCTATTGAGGAAGGTCATTCAGTTACCATGTTTTTGGCTGGAGATGCCGTGCAATTATTTAGAAATGATGTCCTGGATAATTTGGCTGGATTAGGCACGGGGAAACTTCGTGAGCATTATGACGTGATTGCCAAAGGGGGTGGAAAGTTCTACTTGTCGGGTATGTCTAGCAAGGTGCGAGGTTTGCTTGAAGTCGACCTAAAAGACAAACCAGCAGAGTTTGCCCTGCCCAAGGTGCTCCTGCAATTGTCGATCGAGAGTGACAGGATGTTTGTGTATTGAGTTGAATCAATTGGATAATTAACCAAAAAGTAGTCCTATGGAAAAAGTAATTCATTGCCGTGATGTAGGTTTTGATTGCAATGGGGTAATCAAAGCAAAGACAGAGCAGGAGGCCTTGGCCTTGGCTGCAGAGCATGCAAAAACCGTTCATGGGGTAAAGGAAATCACGCCTGAAGTGGTAAAAAAAATCAAATCGGTGATGAGGGAAGAGTAGAAGATGTATTTGCGTGGCATATCCTAATAGGAGAAGTTAGCCACAACTCATAAGGAATCCCGCTCCACAGTTCTTCCGCCTCGCCTGGAAATATCCCTGATCACATGAATCAGCTCCCCAAACCTGGGATCTTTTGAATGGCCTTGTTTCCAGCGGGCATAAATCTGTTGTGCGATCACCGCATTCTTGAAGAGCCCAAAGGCATAGTAAAATACAGCGCTGGTCACTTGCCTGCCGCTCTTTTCAATGTACCTGTCCACAACCTCCCGACGCGTCAGGTTTCCTGGAAGCCAGGATACGTTGAAGACTTTGCCGAGTTCCCCGTCGCCGGCCTCCGCCCAGTAGGCGAGCGTGGCGCCAACGTCCATCCAGGGATCGCCGACGGTGCACATTTCCCAGTCGAGCACACCTACGATTTCAGGAAGTCGGGTTGAACTGAAAACAATGTTGTCGTACTTATAGTCGTTGTGAATCAATGTCGCTTTTCCATCAGGAGGTTGGTGCGCTAAGAGCCATGTGGACAGTTCATCCATTTCCGAAATCACTTCCGTTTGTGCGGCGAGGTAACGTTTTGTCCAGCCATCTACCTGCCGGCTAATATAACCATCTGGCTTTCCCAACTGATCGAGTCCGGTAGAATGAATATCAAGCTGATGAAGTGCAACGAGGTTATCCACCAGCGATTCAGAAAGTCCACGCATTTCACTGATGGAAAAATTCATTTCCTTGATAAGTGAGGGCCGCAGAATAATGCCCTTTATTCGCTCCATGATGTAGAAAGGCGCTCCGATAACACTAACATCCTCGCAGTAGAGAATGGGTTCTGGGATCTTCGAATAATGTTTTCGGAGCAATGACAGCACCTTGAACTCCCGACCCATGTCGTGAGCTGATTTGATCGCCGCACCAAAAGGAGGGCGCCTAAGGATGAACTCACTCTGATCCGTAGTCAGCAGATAGGTGAGGTTAGAGTATCCTCCGGGAAATTGCTTTTGTGAAATTACCTGGCCGATTGACGCATTCTGCTTTAGAAACGCGTTTAGTTTCTCCAGGTCAATTTCTTCCCCTTTGCGGGTATGTACAGGCTGATCAATTTCCATCGGTCATTATTTCTTTTTCTTCAGATCCAGACCGTAGCCCTTGAGAATGTGGATAGCCATACTCTGTTTGTGAACTTCGTCGGCACCGTCATAAATCCGAGCACCGCGCTCATGCTGATATAAAGTTGCGAGCATTGTTCCGTCGGTAAGGCCCATGGCGCCGTGAACCTGAATGGCTCGATCAAGGACTTTTAACATCATGTTGGCGGTGTAAAACTTGATGCCAGAGATCTGGTACCGTGCGGCAGCGGCTCCCTCTGCGTCGATGGTGGATGCGGTGCGAAGGACCAGAAGTCTGGCCGCATCGATTTCCACACGACTTTCTGCGATGAAGCCCTGGATGAATTGCTTTTGGCCCAGCATAACGCCTTGCTCGATTTCACGTGTTACCGCACGCTTGCACATGAGATCAAGTGCCTTTTCCGCAATACCGATCCAACGCATGCAATGATGAATTCTTCCGGGCCCAAGCCGCTCTTGCGCGAGCTTGAATCCAGAACCTTCATCGCTGATCCGGTTAGCAACCGGCACCCTGCAATTTTCAAGGCGTATTTCTGAATGACTGGCCCAGCCACCTCCGGGGTCTCCAAACACAGGGATTTTGCGAACGTGATTGAAGCCTTTGGTTGGAAGCGGCACAAGAATCATGCTTGCACGCAAATGAGGAGGGGCTTCCGGATTAGTGACGGCCATCACTATCGAGAATGATGAGCCTTCTTCACTGGAGGTGAACCACTTGTGCCCGTTGATAACGTATTCATCACCTTCATGCACTGCAGTGGTTGCCAGACGCGTGGGGTCAGAGCCGGCGAGTTCAGGCTCTGTCATGGCAAAGCAACTGCGGGCTTTCCCTGAAAGGAGGGGGTGGAGGTACTTTTCCTTTTGTTCTTCAGAACCAAATTTGCTGAGCAACTCCATGTTGCCGATATCCGGTGCCTGGCAATTGAACGTATAGTGGCCATATAGTGGAGCGCGCGCGAGGAATTCGCTGAGTTGCCCAAACTCACAGAGTGTAAGGCCAAGCCCACCTTCTGCTTTTGGAAGGTGCATTCCCCAAAGGCCGGACTTACGCACTAGCTCGCGTTTTGCGTCGAGCAACGCATACGTTTCTTTTGGTGACCGCGCATGGTGATGTGCTTCAAGCGGAATGAGTTCAGTCTCGACGAAAGCTTTTACTTTGGGAAGTAGGTCTTTCAGTCGTTCGGTAGCGAAGATGGGTTCCATGGGGAAGTAGGTTGAAAGTATAAAGTCTAAAGTTATTACTGTCCGGGTAAAATCCAGAAGCCCAGAAAAGGCAAGTTAGTTTAATGTGGGCTTGGTTTTTTTGGTCTATTCAAAAAGAGGATGCTATCCTGAGAGGTTGATTTTGAGCTGGTAAGGCTGTAGAGTACTGTG
>JANNAZ010000091.1:0-2649 GCA_031384895.1 Cyclobacteriaceae bacterium
CTTTTCATAGTAAACAGTTTAAAGTTAAAGACCTTTCGTCTAATCCTAAACTGTCCTATTTTCGGGGGAGCTTACAGGATCACCCCTTTCAATTTAGACTGCGTAAATCCCGAGTCTCCAAGGTAGGCGATTTCTCCTGCCAGCCTGGCCGCGAGCCTAGAATCACCGTCAACGCCGACAGCCACCCCTTCCTTTTTCTCATCACCTACGTTCACGAAGTCGCGCATTTACGCGTTCACAAAGAATTTGGCTGGCGAGCCGCCCCACACGGTAAGGACTGGAAAAAAGTATTTCGGCTCCTCTGTCTCCCTCTTCTTCAGGAGGATATATTTCCTCCCGATTTAAGCCAGGTTCTGAAACATCATCTCCAGAATCCCAAGGCATCCAGTTTTTCAGATCCCATCCTTAGTAAAGCGTTGCGCCATTACGATCACCAGTTAGTTGGCGCAACGCTGCTGGCTGATATTCCGGAAGGAAGTGAGTTTAGAATTCGGGGTCGGTGGTTTACAAAAGGGAAACAGAAAAGAACACGGGTCGTTTGCCGTGACTTGAAATCTCATCGCAACTACCTGATAGCGGCTGACGCCGTTGTCGGAGCCGACTGATCTAGTTACGCGCTGCTCGAACAGCTTTTCGCACAGATCCATGTTTCTTCAGCAGTCGTTTGGCCGCGGCTTCAGCTACTCCCAATTCCTCCATGATCATACGGGTACCTCGATCGATCAGTTTGTTGTTGGTCAGTTGCATATCCACCATCTTGTTCCCTTTTACTCGACCCAGCGTAATCATGACCGCAGTGGAGATCATGTTTAGCGCCAGCTTTTGTGCGGTACCTGCTTTCATCCGAGTAGAGCCGGTAACAAACTCGGGGCCAACGACAATCTCCAATGGATAATCTGCTTCCCGCGCCAACTCGGTGCCTGCGTTACATGTGATGCAAGCCGTTGTGATCCCCTTCTTTCTCGCGTCTCGCAATCCTCCGATAACGTATGGTGTCCTCCCGGAGGCAGCAATTCCAATGAGCACATCATTCTTCCCGATTGAAAATTTATCGAGATCCCTCCACGCTTGCTTGCCATCATCTTCCGCATGCTCTACGGCGCGTCGAATGGCTTTGTCTCCACCGGCAATAAGTCCAATTACTTTGCCTTCTGACATTCCGAAGGTCGGAGGGATTTCAGAAGCATCTACCACTCCAAGTCGCCCACTGGTTCCGGCGCCGATGTAGAACAAGCGCCCGCCGGCTTTCATTTTTCTTGCAATCACCTTTACAAGGGACTCCATCACTGGGATAACACTGCGCAGCGCCAAATGGACCGTCGCATCTTCCTTGTTGATACCCACCAGGAGCTTGCGAATACTCATTTTCTCGAGATCGGTGTAGCGGGATGATGATTCGGTCGTGTTCATTGCAAAACGAAGGTATTAAGAACTGCGCTCACGGCGATGTCAGGCAACATCCTTTTGGTGGAATAAGGTCAACCCGGCAATGGGCGTTTCCAAGATATTCCTCACCGCAATGCCTTTATCGTTTGCTACCTGGCGCAACAGATCACTGTAATAGAAAGCTATGGATCCCACGAAATGTACGTTCAGCTCCTTGAACCCTTCGTACTTCATTACATTATTTTCGTAGAAGTCTGAAAATGCGGAATACACCAGGTGATAGCAGTAGGGCTCCTTCAAGTGCTGAAAAATGAATCGCGAGAACGTCGCAAGAAACGTGCTGGGCTTCTCATGCTGATAGATTTTCTCAAGGAACTCTTCGCGTGTAAAGGGGAACCGCTGCTTAAATTGTGCGGCAAGCTTCTCCGGCATTTTCTTCCTTAAATAATCCACTAGGAGTGATTTGCCTAAACTGGTGCCAGAACCTTCGTCCGCAAGGATCCATCCCAGATTAGCAACTTGCCCTGAAATATTTGTTCCATCGTACAGACAGGAATTAGATCCAGTTCCCAGAATGCAGGCGATCCCCTTCTCTTCACCACACAATGCGCGAGCTGCCGCGAGCAGATCCCACTCGATGTAAACTGCAGCGCCAGAAAAATATTCAAGGAAGGCCTCTTTGACCAGTGTCTGGTTGCGCTCAGAAGATACTCCCGTCCCATAGAAAAAAACCTTTATCACTTTCTCCTTAACAACCGGAACGAGGAACTCCTGAATACTCTTCTTCAAATGATCAAGCGGTTGATAATAGGGATTGAACCCTGGGCTGCTGGCCTGAAGGATGGACCCATCCCGATTGATCAACCGCCAGTCAATCTTTGAACTTCCACTATCGGCGATAATAATCATGATCCGGGGTTAACATTATCAAAGATCGGGCAATTCAGTTAAAGTGGAAGCACTCAAGTGGAAATAGCCTAGCGCTTGCCTATTTGCTTAAACTTGACAAATACTTCATCTGTGTACGATGCGTCAGCCAATTCATCTGTCAGGTACTAGCCCGCCCAGTGTTCATAGTGCTTTCCCTCTCTCCACAGCCTGGATTGGCTTACCACATAAACCACTCCATTATAGGCTATCCACACCTGGGGTTTGCCCTGCCCATTCAGGAGCGCAAGCTAGGGTCGTTTACTTATCTGAATAACACACCTGATGGGGCAATTTAAGGGGTTTTAAACATAATGTTTGTCGCAAGGCACGGCC
>JANNAZ010000136.1:0-13502 GCA_031384895.1 Cyclobacteriaceae bacterium
CGGTCGGCGAGACGATCGACTGCTGTGTCGTGTTCAAATTCTGGCCCAAATCGCTCGAACATGTTTACGAAACCGAGGTTTCGACCCGGAATTCCGGATAGAATTTGGCCAATTAGTGGAAATGCGTATTGGGCGAACTGCAGCCAAGGGGAAAAAATCCCCTGCGAGTCATCGTGTTTGGGTCCGCTCTCAAAATATCCGCTTTTTTCTTAATAATGGAGCCCGTTGGAAGGGAAAGCGAGCGACAGAACCCAAAATAGTGGCAGCCGGTTTTCCGCAGCGCAACTTCCTTTTGTTACTTGCGGGTATGAAAAAATCCGTATCAAAACGAACCCAGGCCATTCACGCCGGATCAAGCGGCGATCCGCAATACGCAGGCCGTGTAACCCCAGTTTATACATCCTCAGCCTATGATTATGAGCAGGAGGTAAAATACCCTCGCTATTTTAACACACCCAACCAGGCTGCTGTAGTGCAAAAGATGGCTGCCTTGGAAAATGCCGAGGATGGCCTTGTTTTCAGTTCGGGTATGGCCGCGATCATGACCTCGTTTTTTGCGATGCTTCAAACCGGTGACCACGTCGTGTTGCAACAGGATTTGTATGGAGGAACACATCATGCTGTGTTAAATGAATTTCATCGATATGGAATCCAGCACACGCTGGTCGACGCATCGGATCCTCGGAATTTTGAAAAGGCTATTACAAGAAAGACACGCGTAGTTTATATCGAGACACCGTCCAATCCGTTGCTGAAGATTACGGACATTGGGGCGGTGGCGAAAATAGCGCGCAAGCACAAATTGATCAGCCTGATTGACAATACGTTTGCTTCACCTGTAAATCAAAATCCGATTGACCTGGGTATGGATGTCGTACTTCATAGTGGAACCAAGTACATCGGCGGTCATAGTGATCTGATGTGTGGATTTGCACTTTCCTCAAAGACACAAATAGCACAAATCAAAACAAGTGCAATGCACTTTGGTGGAACGCTGGATGCGATGACATGCAGCCTTGTGGAACGAAGCCTGAAAACAATCGTATTGCGGGTGAATCAGCAAAACGAAAATGCGATGACACTCGCAAAATTCCTGGATACTGAATCGCGAATTCAAAGGGTCTATTACCCAGGCCTCCAGGAGCACCCCGATCACCGTGTGGCAAAGAAGCAGATGACGGGTGGGTATGGGGGCATGGTTTCGTTTGAGACTAAAAAAGATCCGGACCGCTTTATGAGCAAACTAAAGTATATCCATCGTGCCGTCAGCCTCGGGGGCGTTGAATCCACCATTTGCTCTTCGGTCAAGACCTCTCATGCAAAATTATCTCCAACTGAGCGAGCCAAGGCTGGCATCTCAGACAAGTTGCTGAGGTTCTCCGTAGGAATAGAAGACGTCAACGACCTGATAGCGGATATTCAGCAAGCGCTCTAATTGAGAAACATGATCATACGGGAGGCAAAAACAACGGACATCCCATCACTGCTTGATTTTCAGCTCAAGATGGCGCTGGAAACTGAAAATATTCAACTGGAAATTCGCACGCTCACAGCCGGCGTTAACCGGCTCTTCAAAGATCCAAGCAAAGGAAGGTATTATGTCGTGGAAGCCGAAAGTGAAGTGATTGGATGCTTGTTGACAACATATGAATGGAGCGACTGGCGTTGCGGAACAATTATCTGGATTCAATCCGTGTATGTTTCCTCGGCCTGGCGCGGCAAAGGTGTTTTTAAAAAATTATACAAACATATTTACGAACTGGCCGGGCATGATCCTGACCTCAAGGGTATTCGCTTATATGTTGACAAAAGAAACGAAGCCGCCCAAAAAGTGTACGCCAACCTAGACATGGATGGTGACCACTACACGGTGTTTGAATGGATGAAAGAGTGACACCTTTAGCTTCCAGGACTTACCACCAACCTACGCTCCTTTTACAATATCAATAAAGTCGCGCGCCTTCAGAGAAGCCCCGCCCACCAACCCGCCATCCACATCCTGGCAAGAAAACAGCTCCTTCGCGTTTTCAGGTTTGACACTTCCGCCATATAAGATAGGGATGGACTGGGCTACAGCGTCACCGTATTTAGCCGCCAGCTGCTTCCGGATAACGGCATGCATGTCCTGGGCTTGTTGCGTGGTGGCTGTCTTCCCGGTTCCGATTGCCCATACCGGTTCATAAGCGATCACAACCTGCTTGATTACTTCTTCAGAAAGGTGAAAGAGGCCCTCATCTACCTGCTGACGAACCAGGGTTTCGTGTGTTCCCTTTTCACGAATTTCCAGCGGCTCACCGCAACAGAAAATTGGGATCAATTGATTGGCGAGGGCGCGATCGACTTTCTTCGCAAGAAGTTTGCCGTCTTCGTGAAAATACTGACGTCGTTCGCTGTGGCCGAGAATCACGTACGGTATTTCCATCGACTTCAACATACCTGCGGAGGTCTCACCCGTATATGCGCCAGATTCGTGTTCACTGCAGTTTTGAGCGCCAACTGCAATTGCTGTTGCCTTCGTATTCTTTCTGGCTGAATGCAAATAGGGATGAGGAACACAGAGGACGACCTTAACTGCGCCGGTAACCTCTTTGATGTATAAATCAACCACCTCAGCGGTAAGTGCCTTTGATTCGGCCCATGTCTTATTCATTTTCCAGTTTCCGGCAACGATTTTTGTGCGCATGATGGTTACTCTTTGGTTAGTGGAATCTATTTCTTGACAGCGACATCCAGCAGGCCGATAGGCTTATCACGAACCAGCCGAAGACTTTTTATCGGGCCAAGATAGGTGACGTGAACCAGGTTGGACTGATCATCGTGGGTTTCCTGAATCACTGAGTTCGTCACTTCAACTGTTTTCACTTTCTTGACACCTTCAATTTCAAGGTAGCAAATGATGGCTGCGTCCTCAATCTCGTGAGCTATGTAATTTATCTTGGCCAATTTGCCATCCAGACGTATGCTGAGTTTTTCACGAAGGTAGCTGCTCACCAGTTGATCCGTGGTCTGGCCACTGGGGGGCTTTAATAAGTCAAGTGTTTCATCTTTGGCTTTATTTCGGATGGACAGCTCCAGATCGTCAATAAAAATTCGGGAGATAATCTCAAATGACTTGTTCTTTTCGTTGTACTGAATCTCAGTCACAGAAACGTGCATGGGGTGAAGAAACCAAAGCACAAGAAGGTTGAGTAGCATAAGGGAATCAAAAGTAGAGAGGAAAACTCAGAATTCTGAATTCAATTCACGGGAACTCGCAGCCTGGCGATTCGTACAATCGAAATAAGTATACTTGCATCCGGATGTCTGAGTTTGAACTATATTTTGCCTTGGGGAGGGATCATATTCTTGATTATGTCAATGGATATGACCACATCCTGTTTGTATTGGCGCTTTCTGCCGTCTATGTAATTCAGGATTGGAAGCAAGTCCTGATTCTGGTGACGGCATTTACCGTCGGCCATTCAATTACGCTGGCACTGGCCACGCTGAACATGATTACGGTCTCAACTAAATGGATTGAGTTCCTCATACCGGTCACCATATTCACTACCGCGATTTCAAACCTCTTCAGAAAGGAGGAGATTTTTTCTCCGACTGGAATTCATACCAATTACATCCTGGCCCTTTTTTTTGGATTGATCCACGGCATGGGCTTTTCCACCTATCTGCGCGCACTACTGGGAAAGGATCAGGGTATTCTAACCCAATTATTTGCCTTTAATGTCGGACTGGAGGTTGGTCAGATAATTATCGTTGGCTCTTTTCTCGCAGTTAGCTTTATTGCACTTACCCTGGCTGGGGCGAACCGCAGGGACTGGAAGATGATAATTTCCTCAGCGGTTGCCGGGATTGCGCTGATGTTAATGAAGGACAGGATTCCGGGATAACTCATCAAAAAATAACTTGACCATCACCATGAAAACACGCATTGTACTCTTTATGTTTATTTCCACGGCTGCCTTAGGCCAGGAACTTGCACCCGCCAAATGGCAGGGCAAATTTGAACAACTTGATCAACTTCTTCCTACGCCAAATGAATATCGGTCTGGGTCAGGCGCCCCCGGGCCAAAGTATTGGCAGCAGCGCGCAGATTATGTCATCACCGCAGAGCTGAACGATGAGAACCAAAGCATCACCGGGTCTGAAACAATAAAATACTATAACAATTCACCAGATGCGCTGACGTACTTATGGCTTCAGGTTGACCAGAACATCAACGCAAAGGATAACAATACCCAGAAAACCAAAATTACTGTCGTTAAGGATTCAACGGATACGAAAACTATGGCGCAAAACCTGGGCCTGTTTGATTTCGACGGCGGATTCAAAATCAAAGCGGTGAGAGATGGATTGGGCAAAGCCCTTGTTTACAAAGTCAATTATACCATGATGCGTGTTGATTTGACTCAACCTCTTCTCCCAGGAAAGCAATTCACCTTTTCAGTTGATTGGTCATTTAACATCAATGACAGAATGCATGGTGCTTCGCGGAATGACAGCCGGAGCGGGTTGGAATATTTTCCGGCCGACGGTAACTATTCGTACATCATCGCCCAATGGTTTCCACGTATGTGTGTTTATGATGATGTAGTCGGTTGGCAGCACAAACAATTTCTCGGACAAGGGGAGTTTACACTGGCCTTCGGTGACTACGAGGTGAATCTGACGGTGCCTGCCGATCATATCGTGGCGGCTACAGGAATGATCCAAAATCCAAAGGAAGTACTTACAGCCGATCAGCTTGATCGATTTGAAAAGGCAAAGACATCCTTTGACAAGCCAGTAGTCATTGCAACCCAGGCTGAAGCTATTCAACGTGAAAAAATTAAACTGAAAGAAAAGAAGACATGGAAATTCAAAGCGGAGAATGTTCGTGATTTTGCTTTTGCAACTTCTCGAAAATTTATTTGGGATGCCCAGGCTGTGAAAATTGGGGAAAAGACCCCGCTGGCCATGTCCTATTATCCCAAAGAAGGGAATCCACTATGGGGGCAAGAGTCTACGAAGGCAGTCAGGGCAGCGTTGATAACCTATTCAAAATTCACGATTGATTATCCTTATCCACACGCCACGTCGGTTCATCATGCATCGATCGGAATGGAATATCCGATGATCTGCTTCAATGGCGCGCGACCTAACAAAGACGGCACCTGGTCAGATCAAACAAAATGGGGACTGGTGGGTGTCGTCATTCATGAAGTGGGGCACAACTTCTTTCCCATGATCATAAACAGCGATGAGCGTCAGTGGACCTGGATGGACGAGGGAGTAAATACGTTCGTACAATATCGTACGGAGGTTGAACACTACCCCACCAAGCCCATTGGCCGCGGGCCCGCCTCGAAGATCGTACCTTATATGATAGGAGATAATACCACAAAGCGCCCGTTGATGATCAATTCAGAACAAGTTATTCAGTTTGGCTCGGAGCAGTACCATAAATGCGCAACAGGACTGAACATGCTCCGGGAAACCATCATGGGCCCCGAGCTATTCGACAAGTCGTTCAAAGAGTATGCCCAACGCTGGGCTTTTCGTCATCCCAAGCCGGCAGATTTGTTTCGAACACTGGAAGATGCCTCTGCCGTTGATCTCGATTGGTTCTGGCGCGGATGGTTCTATACCACCGATGTGTGCGATCAGTCGATCGACCAGGTGAAATGGTTCAAAGTAAGGAAGGAAGAGTCTTCTATCGAGAACAAAGGCAAGCGCGTAAGAGAAAGTGAATTGACAGCCGGTAAAGGCGGCTCGAAAAACCCCAACGATTTCAGTGGAGGGCCAGAGCCATTTTCTGTTATTCCAACGGATGACAGACTCTACCGTGACTTTCTGGCCCGGGTGGATGACAAAGCCCTGATCGCGAAAATGGAGAACAAGAATTTTTATGAAGTAACCTTCACCAACAAAGGAGAACTTGTCATGCCGGTGATCATAGAGTGGATGTACAAAGATGGCACAAAAGAAATTGAACGAATCCCAGTTGAAATTTGGCGCACCAATGAAACGAAGGTCACAAAGGTATTTATGAAGGATAAGGAAGTATCCAGCATTGTTTTGGATCCCAAGCTCGAAACATCGGATATCAGTGTTGCTGATAATGTGTTTCCCAGGCCCGCAACAGCTAGCAAATTTGATGAACTAAAGAAAAAGAATTAAGAAGGCTATGATACGTAGGAGATATACAATGTCAATCGCGTTATGCCTGTTAGCGATTCAGGTTTTGTGTCAGGATAAACCATGGGCAGGAAAATTTGAGCAGCTGGATCAGTTGTTGCCTACTCCGAATGCTTACCGAAGCGCATCGGGAGCCCCTGGGCCAGCTTACTGGCAGCAGCAGGCGGATTACGACATTGCGGTGGAGATCAATGATGAAACCCAGGTGCTCACAGGAACAGAAAGCATCAACTATTATAACCATGCACCGGAAAGCATGAAATATTTATGGCTTCAACTGGATCAGAACATCAATGCAGACAACAGTATGACCCAAGCTACGGTTGCTGGCGCTATTCGGGATTCAGTTCCCGCTAAGTCGTTGGCAACAACAGTTGGCGCACTGGGATACAAAGGTGGATTCACAATCAAGGCGGTCAAAGATGCGCAGGGAAATCCCTTACCGTTCCTGATTAACCATACGATGATGCGAATTGATCTGCCAGCGGAATTAAAGCAAGGTGAGCGTATCAGTTTTTCAGTGGAGTGGTGGTACAACATAAACGACCGCATGAAATTTTCAGACCGGGGAGGAATGGAGTATTTCCCTGCTGACAAGAACTATATCTATACGATAGCCCAGTGGTTTCCCCGTATGTGCGTTTTTGATGACTACGAAGGTTGGCAGAACAAACAATTTCTTGGGTCAGGTGAGTTCACGCTGGTCTTTGGCAATTACCGAGTCAGCATCACTGTACCGGCTGATCATATTGTAGGCGCTACCGGTTGGCTCCAAAACCCAAGTGAGGTAATGACACGTGAACAACTGGATCGATTTGAGAAGGCTCAAAAGTCAGCTGACCAGCAAGTCTGGATTGTGACAACCGAGGAAGCACTTAAAAATGAAAAGAGCAGATCCGGCAAAACCAAGACCTGGAAATTTAATGCAGGGAATGTGAGGGACTTTGCGTTCGCTACTTCACGAAAATTTATTTGGGATGCTCAGGCCGTGCAAATTGGTACCCAAACCGTATTGGCTCAATCATTGTATTCCAAGGAGGCCGTGCCCCTTTGGTCAAAAGAATCCACGAAAGCGGTAAAGAACGCGCTGGAAGTGTACTCTGCAAGAACGATTGATTACCCATACCCCACTGCGTACTCTGTCAACTGGGTGGGCGGAGGAATGGAATATCCCATGATGAGCTTCAATGGACGGCGACCCAAAACAGATGGCACCTATAATCAGCTGACGCTCGAAGGGATGGTGGGAGTCATCGTTCATGAAGTGGGACACAACTGGTTTCCCATGATTATCAATTCTGATGAACGACAAAGCACGTGGATGGATGAAGGCCTGAACTCTTTCTTGGAAAAGGAGACCATTCGGGAGCGGTATCCTGATTTTGATATCAAGTCTAATACCCCGAAAGGAATTGTGACTTTCATGAAGGGAGACAAGTCAATCATGCGTCCGGTGATCGCTTCGTCAGATAACCAAGGTGGCAGCTTTGGTTCCAATGGATACAACAAACCCGCTGCTGCTTTGACATTGTTGCGCGAAACGGTGATGGGCCCGGAATTATTTGATAAGGCGTTTCAGGAATACTGTGTTCGCTGGGCGTTCAAGCACCCTAAGCCTGCTGATTTCTTTCGGACCATGGAAGACGCGTCGGCTGTCGATCTTGACTGGTTTTGGCGCGGCTGGTTTTTCGGTACCGATCACGTGGACCTTACCGTCGAGGAGGTTAAATGGTTTAAAGTGAAACCATCATCACTGGATCCGGAAAAGAAGAAGGTGACAGCGGCAAAAGGAGATCTTTCCGTAATGCAAGGGCAAAAAGGAAAAGCTGTTGATTTCAGTCAGGGCGCGCAAGAGCTTAGCGTACTCAACACACCCAATACCGCCTACAGTGACTTTCTGAACCGGTTGGATGACAATGCTATTCGCGGAAAGCTTGAAGGGAAAAATTTATATGAGCTTACCCTTCGGAATACCGGCGGCCTGGTTTCCCCTGTAGTTATTGAATGGACTTTCAAGGACGGATCTAAAGAAATCGAGCGAATTCCCGCAGAAATTTGGCGCGAGAATGAATTGGAAGTGAAGAAGGTCTTTCTCAAAGAAAAAGAAGTCGTCAATATTGTAATCGACCCGAATCTGGAGACGGCGGATATCAATGTGCGCGACAATGTCTTTCCGAAACGGGCAACGGAAAGCAAGTTTGACAAGGTTAAAAAAGGAACGAACTAATTTCCCGCAAATAGTTTAGCGGCTCGCTCGAGGTCCACATTCCCGCCGGAAAGAATGATCCCTACGCGCTTTCCGACGAAGCGGGACTTTTCCTTTAAGACGGCCGCAAAAGGTACTGCACAGGAAGGCTCAATGATAATCTTCATTCGCTCCCAAATGATACGCATGGCAGCGACAATCTCTTCATCCGTTACGGTAATTATTTCCTTGACATTGTCGCGGATGATGGGGAAGGTCTTGGTGCCAAGTGTAGTCAATAACCCATCCGCAATGGTATTGGATTGAGCTTGTTCAATCTGCCCGCTCTTCATTGATCGGTAAGCGTCATCCGAACCCGCTGGTTCTCCCGCAATGACGGCGGTAGAAGGAGAGAAGTACTTTGCAGCAAGTGCAGTTCCGCTCAAAAGGCCACCGCCCCCGACCGGCGCGAGCAGGAAGTCGAGATTAGGAATTTCTTCAAACAGCTCTTTCGCACAAGTTGCCTGACCTTCCATCACATCGTAATTATTGAACGGATGAATCTCTGTAGATCCGGTCTTGAGAATGACCTCTTTCAGGGTGGATTCTCGTGCAGCGAGTGTTGGTTCACACTCAAATATTTGACCGCCATAGGCTCGCACACCACGTTTCTTGATTTCAGGCGCGGTTCGGGGCATGACGATGTACGACGCAATGCCCAGGATTTTTGCTGCCCGGGCCAAAGCCTGGGCATGGTTTCCGGAAGAATGAGTTGCCACACCTTTGACCCGCTGTTCGGGAGTAAGTTTTAGGGCTGCATTTATTGCCCCGCGTGCCTTGAAGGCACCCACTTTCTGAAAATTTTCGCACTTGAAAAAGAGAGAACATCCGGCCATAGCGTCAATCGATTCACTGGTCATCACCGGTGTGTGGTGAATATAGGGCTTGATAAGCGCGTGCGCTGCAGTTATTGATAGTTTGTCTGGAAGAGGCATTCTGCAATAAAGTAATTTCTCAAGGGTTTTCGAATGGGATCACGAACATTATCCGGTGACCCACCGTGTTACTTCATCCACGGGTTTCCGCGGCCTGGATGACGGCCAGGATTTTGGGATGCCCAAATGAAGAAAACCAATCAAGTGATCGTTCGGCCCTAGCCCAAAGAATGATTTCGCCTCCTCAAAATAGGTGATGCCTCCTGTGCTTAGGTAGCAGCCTATTTCGTATGCAGCAGCCGTGAGATACATGTTTTCCACGGCACAGAATACCGCGCCGATTTCTTCTATCTCCGGGATTGTATTTTTTTCATCACGCTTTACACCAATGGCGATGATGCATGCGGATTGAAAAGGCTTTGTCTTCAATCCACTGAACCGTTCTTCGCGAAAGGTCCCGTTGGCAGAGGCTACCGCTTTATAGCATTCCGATTGAAACTCAGCCAGTCGGGCAATGCCCTCATTGGTGAACACAATGAAGCGCCAGGGTTGAGTCATTTTGTGTGTTGGCGCGAGGGTAGCGTTTTCCAGAATTATCCGGATGATTCCTGCGTCAATCCTTTCATCGGTATAACCTGCCGGGAAAATGGATCGCCGTTTCAGCATCAGCTCATTTATTTCCTCTGAATTGAATTGCATCTGATTACTTTTATGGCGAAGTTAAGCCTTATACCCCTTTGATTATGCGCTACTTGTTCATTTTGGCTTTGATGTCTTCCTGTGCGCCATTGTACCTTTCCGGAACACGGAATACGCCGTTATTTAAGGAGCAGGGCGAGGCTCAGATTTCTGGATACCTTTCTGGATCAGGGGTTGAAGCCCAGGTGGCTTATGCTCTTACCGATAACATTGCCATGATTGGCGGATATTCTTATGCGAACCAGAAAAAGACGAGTAATGGCGTTGAGTACACCCGGAAGAACGGTATCGGGGAGATTGGATTGGGATACTACAACCGAACCAGATCTTCTCGGTATGAAATTTTCGCCGGCTACAGCTTTGGCGAAGGAACATCTAGTGATGTGTATTATTTCATTACTCCAGGCGTAGAGACGGTGACAACTGCTAAAATGAAAAGAATATTCCTTCAACCTTCGATTGGGACGAACAACCGAAACACCAACCTGTCGTTTACCCCTAGGGTTTCATGGGTGGATTTCACGGACTTCACGGGTGGCGGGGTCGGCCCAGTTACACCAAATGAAAAAGCAGCTATTTTTCTTGAGCCTGCTGTACAATTGAAATTTCATCTTACTGGAAATATTTTTGCTGTAATGCAATTAGGAATGACGCTCGCGCTGGGAGAGCCATACTTCAAGTATCAACAACTGCAGGGGTCCATCGGGTTGCAAATTGATACCGGCGGTCTTAGCACAAAAGTGTATAAATAGCCGCACTCATTATTCGATAACACGGCGAGTCCCAACATCTGTTAATTTACATACCTTTCAGCTATGCTTCTAGCGCTAGACATTGGCAACAGTGACATTACCATGGGCTTGTGGAAAGGTGACGTCTGGCAGATCTGGCGTATCCCCTCCCGGCTGGATCAGCCCGAACTCTATTATGGCATTAAAGTAAGAGATCATTTTTTGGAAGCTGGAATACCTGTAGAATCCGTTCACACTGTAGTCGTGAGCAGCGTAGTCCCGGGACTTACCGACAAGCTCCGAAATGTTGTTCGTTCATTGTTTAAGCGGGAGCCCATATTGCTTGGACCCGGCATATATGACAGGCTGCCAATTGAAGTGCTGAACCCGTATGAAATTGGGTCGGACTTGGTGGCCAATGCCGTAGGCGCGCATTTTCTGTTAAGGGAGACGTGCATTGTTGTTGATTTTGGGACGGCACTTACCTTTACAACAGTATCCGACAAAGGAAAAATCCTGGGAGTTTCTATCGTCCCCGGTCTGCGAACCGCTTTGCGGGCCTTGTCACAGAACACAGCCAAACTGTTTGATGTGCCCCTGGAAATGCCCACATCAGCTTTAGGAATAAACACGGTTACTGCCATTCAATCTGGAATCGTTATTGGCTACGAGGGCCTGGTAAAGAACTTGATTCTGGCAATCCGGGCAGAACTTCAAATCGAGTGCCCGGCCATTGCAACCGGGGGGCTATCCTTCGTGATGACGTCCCTTCGTGGATTTTTTCACCGAGTGGAACCACAGCTGACACTGGATGGCCTCCGAATAGTTGGAGAGCTCATAAACGGGAGGAAAAACGAAAAGGGCGAATGACCACTCCGTAGACGCGTCGGAACAGAGTTTCAAATATCATCGTACCTTAGTAAGAACGGATTGATACCAAACGCAAGCAGACAATGGTTCTACGGAAATTGACATTGATTGTAATTTGGGCCTTGTTGCTGTGCTCGTGCAAGGAGGTATCATTTCGCGAGCCACAGCCTGCTGGTGTAAGTTCCCTCACAGAAATACCAAAATCACTGCATGGCAATTATATAGCCATTGACGAGAAAGGAAATGATACCGACACCCTTATTGTAGAACCTTGGGGATACCACTTTCGGGATACAAAGGAGAAAGACTGGCTGGGCAAAGGAGTGATCTGTGACTCACTGGTGATCAAGTCCTATCAGAACTATTACTTTGTGAATTTTCGGTCAGGCGATCAATGGGTGCTGCGCCTGATTCGCCAGAAACCGAACGGATCTATTGAATTTATGGCCATTCCGGTAGGGGATGATGCTAAGCGAAAAGATATTCTTAAAAAGTTATCAAAAAAATTTCCTGTGAAAGAAATTCAGAAAAAAGATGACACCTTCTACCAGATCAATCCCACCCGCGATCAGCTTATGCAATTAATTCGGGAAGGTTTCTTTACAGGGAACGAGTTGTCGAAAATTAAGTAGCCTTTAACTCTAATTCTTTTTCTTTTTCTTCAGCAGATTCTGCAGTTGTAAAAACTGATTGACTGGCTCTTTCTTCGTTGTATCTTTTTTTGTTGTGTCAGCTTTAGGAGCGCTTCCCAGATTCTTGAGCACGTCTTCCGGCTTAGCCCCTCCCAGCAATTGTTTAACCGCCTCTTGTGTCTTCTGTGTCACCGCGGCTTTGGCAGCTTCCTTAACCAGCGCCTTTTGTTCTGTAGCAATCAAACGAGTCTTTGGATCTTTCACGGTGCCACCAACACCGATGGTAACAGGAATCTTATCGGTCGGATTGGTTGAACCTGTGTATTGGTTGATCAATCCCTGCGCCTGGGAACCAAGCTGACCAGCAGGAACCATCATCTTGAGGGAGTAGTCTATGGAAAGATCAAGACCCGTACTCCCACTGATCGTGGTCGCGTAATCCCCGATTTTTACCTCAAAGGGTTTGACGCTGAAGCGGCCGTTGGTGATCGCTGCCGACATTAAAACATCCTTGAGGCTGACTTGATCCGTACCGTTGAGTTTCGTGAGCGATGTTAACCCGGAAACCACTTTGGACTGAGTCAATGCTGCTTGGGCAATCTTGATTAGACCCGCCCCGTTCAACGTGGACAGGTTGGGTGTCATTTGCTTGGTAAGCTCTCCGTTCAATTTGAAATCAGTAGAAAAGAAGCCGTTGACAAGACCAGCAATTGGCGCATAGGTGCGCACCATTGAAAACGAGTGTGCCGCTTGCTGAATCGAGAGTTTTTCAATTTTTAGATCCAGATCATATTTGGGATGTTGAATGCTTTTTGCATTGTAGGTGCCGTTGACAATGAATGTTCCACCCAGCATTCCGAACTTAAGCGCACTGAGGTTGGCCACGCCATCGCGCAGGATCACATCCCCGCTGGCCTGAGTCATTGTGTAGTCCATCATCTTCACGGTACCGACATTTGACTTCAATATAAAGTCGATGTTTTCGGGTATCGGGATGACGCCAAAGGAGGCCGTGTCTGGGGATGCCGGAGTTCCACTATCCGCCATAAATTCATTCAGATCAAAGAGGGTTGAATTAAAAGTTACAACGCCTTTGATGATTTGGTTGTTGAGGACATAGCCAAGGTAGTTTTCAACCCTCCCGCTAACCTTAAAATCACTGCGCCCCACCGCTCCATCCAATTTGCTGATTTCGATTTTCTGAGGATCGAAAGATGCACTGGCTTCGTGGAGGGTCACCGTTGGAGTGCCCTTTGCCACATACCTGAAGTCACGA
>JANNAZ010000159.1:0-2643 GCA_031384895.1 Cyclobacteriaceae bacterium
TGTCGGGGCTGGTCTTGAAAGGCACCGAAATTAAGTCCATTCGTGAAGGGAAAGTCAATCTTCAGGACGGTTATGTGTATTTCAATAAAGAGGAAGCTTTCGTGAAAGGAATCAATATTTCACCCTTCACACAGGGAACTCATTACAACCACGAGGCTGCACGCGACCGAAAGTTACTCCTGAAGAAGAGCGAAATCGTCCGACTAAAGGCTCGGTCGGAGGAAAAAGGCTTGACCATTGTTCCTACCCGGTTATTTATTAATGATCGCGGGTATGCGAAGTTGGAGATTGCTCTGGCGCGTGGCAAAAAGGTGCACGACAAACGCGACAGCATTAAAGAACGGGACATCAAGCGGGAATTGCAGCGAGTTAAATTTTAGATTAGATTCGATTTCATGGAATTAGCGGAATATGGTGTTTGCAGATTATCGGTGATCCCGGTTCGGAGCGATCCAAAGCACTCGGCAGAGCAAGTGACCCAATTGCTTTTTGGAGATCACTACGAGGTTCTGGAAGTAGCGACTGATAGGAATTGGGGCCTCATACGGATTTATGCCGACCAAAGTGAAGGATGGTTGGACTGGAAGCAGCACCATGCTATCTCTTTAGAATATTTCCAGCAGATTAATAAGACGGACTACAAAATTACAACGGAGGTTGCTTCGGCAGTACTCTACAAGAAATCACCATTGACGATCGTCATGGGAAGCATCGTACCCATCTCGAGCTCAGAGCTGTTCAAGATTGAAGAGCAATTTGCATTCAATGGAGAGTCGAAGGGTCTGGGGCAGCGCCGGGATATTGATTTCATCAAAACGACAGCCCGGAAGTACCTTTCCTCGCCATACCAGGGAGGCGGCAAGAGCCCGTTTGGCATTGACCATGTTGGATTGCTTCAAATGGTTTTTAGAATTGCAGGGTATCCATTACCCCACGATCTCAAGAAGCTGGTCTTGCAAGGCAAGAAGGTCAAGTCCGTGGATGAAGCCCGTGCCGGAGACCTGGCATTTTTTACCGTCAAAGGCACTACCGTTTCACATTGCGGCATTTTACTTGAAGAAAACCGGATCATTCACGCTTCGGGCTTCGTCCGAATTGATACGCTCACAGAGGAGGGGATCATTATTTCGGAGTCGAAGATCTATACGCATTTACTTCATTCCATACGCCGGGTGACCGCATAGCCCGCAATTCTTGCAGAATCAACTGATTGAGGCTATCTTTTCACCATGGATAGTAGGGTTCTTGTACTTAATCAGGACTTCAGTCCGTTGATGGTATGCTCTGTGGAGCGGGCCTTCGTGCTGGTCTACCTCAACAAGAGCGAAATGGTGCGCAGTTCCAACGGGCACCAACTGCGAAGCATAACCCGCAGCTATCCGATGCCTTCGGTAATCCGTCTGAACCGCTACGTGAATGCACCCTACAAAGGAGTAAACCTTACGCGACAGAATATATTCAAGCGCGATAATTTTGAGTGTGTGTACTGTGGCACAAAACGAGAACTGACGCTGGACCATGTTATTCCCAGTTCGCGGGGAGGCCCGCATTCCTGGCTTAACCTGGTAACGGCGTGCAAAAGGTGCAATACACGAAAGGGAGATTGTACCCCGGAGGAAGCGGAGTTGTCTATCCGGAGAAATCCATTCAAGCCTTCCTATACGCTGTTCCTTCGCGATTTGAGTGGGATGAACCAGAAAGAGTGGGACGAATTTCTTGCTTGATTTTCGTGGCCGGCTAGAATTTCATTGTGAATGTAGTTTTTTTGCCTGCTTCCGACGTCACAGTCAGATTGCCGTTGTGCATCTGCATGATTTGACGGGAAAGGCTAAGCCCGATTCCAGAGCCGGTTTTCTTTGTTGTAAAAAAGGGCACGAAGACTCTCTTCATTGCTTCCTTGATAATACCTGGACCGTTGTCAGTGACATCAATGCCTATGTGAGACCCGGTGTAGTAGCCGCTGACGGTGATGACCCCATTCGGAGTTTCTGCAAGTGCTTCCAGGGAATTCTTGATCAGATTAATCAACACTTGTTCAATCATTTCTTCGTCTGCGTTTACGGTAAGGTGCTCGGATTCGCAGGAGCATGTTAATTCCACCGATGTCTTCTTGATTTCCGTTCTCATCAGCTGACTGACGCGGTCGAGGAATTTACGGATAAGTACAGGCTTGATTTTGGGTTGAGGCAGGGAAGTGTATTCCCGATAGGCGTCTATAAATTTGATAAGTCCTTTGCTTCGGTTTTCAATGGTGCTGAGGCCTTCCCGCAGGTCTTCAGCGCCTTCATCTTTGAGTTCATAGTGTGTACTTTTCTTCGTCATGTCATGATCGAGAATTTCACGCAGGGTTGAAGTCAGGGACGAGATGGGAGTGATGGAATTCATGATTTCGTGTCGGAGCACGCGCGTCAGGTTTTGCCAGGCCTCGATTTCCTGCTGTTGCAATTCACTCTGGATGTTTTGCAGTGTAAGTAATTTCATTGCACTGCCGCGCATGCGCAACTCCGTTGCCTGGATCGTAAGTTGAAAATCCTGATTTGATTTGAACAACGTGCTCTTACCGGGTTCGACGTCCTGGATGGCTTGCAGGAGAGCCGGATTCTTACCCCGCAGTTCGTCGATGTTTTTGATCGCGTTTACGCC
>JANNAZ010000163.1:0-6578 GCA_031384895.1 Cyclobacteriaceae bacterium
ATCGATTATAAACGGGTCCGCTATCAATCTCCATCTATTCAATGAACGTTCGACTCCTTAGCTTCTGGCAGAAGGCCGCCTTCAGCACTGGGTCCTTGTGATCTCCATCTGAAATCAAACTTAGCAACCGCTTCCTACGACTCAGGAATGGCCCTTTTACAAAAGGGAGTGCAAAGATAGCAGGCGGAATCAGATACGCAAAGCCTGTTTTGGAAGTTTCTTAAGCTTTGGCTGAATGCATAAACCGATGAATGGTCTCGGTCCTATCTGGACCAATAGAAATCAACGAAATTGGAACCCCAAGTCGGGTTTCCAGAAATTCCACATAATGCTTCAATTCCTGTGGTAATTCATGCTCTACAAGCCCTTTCAGGCTACAACCCCAGCCTTTCAAATCCTCGTAGATAGGGGTAATCCGCTCATTGATGAGCTCATACGGCACCTGGTCAGTGATGGTCCCATTGGCCAACTGATACTGCGTGCATACCTTAATTCCAGCGAAAATGCTCAACACATCAGCCTTCATCATGAGCAACTGGGAGACCCCGTTTATCATAATGGAGTATTTCAGAGAAGGCAAATCTATCCATCCGCATCGCCTTGGCCGGCCTGTAGTAGAACCAAACTCTTTTCCCTCCTTGCGCATCGCCTCTCCTTCTTCGTTCAGAAGTTCTGTAGGAAATGGTCCGCTGCCCACCCGCGTGCTGTAGGCTTTGAAAATGCCATATACTTCGCCGATGTGACGAGGTGCCACTCCAAGCCCTGTGCAGGCGCCTGCACTAACCGTGCTCGAGCTCGTTACGAACGGATAACTTCCAAAATCAATGTCCAGCAATGAACCTTGCGCTCCCTCTGCCAAAATACTTGATCCGGCAGCAAGCTCCTGATTGAGAAAGTATTCGCTATCAATCAACTTGAACTGCTTGAGAAACTCTACGGCCTCCAGAAACTGTGCTTCAAGCTCCGTCCAATTGAACTCCAATGTGTGATGGGTTAGCAACTCCAGGTGCAGGTCGACCAGCTTTTTCAATTTCTCTCGGAAAGATGGGGATAGCACATCGCCGACACGCAGGCCTTGCCGGCCAACTTTATCCTGGTAAGATGGACCGATACCTTTTAGCGTAGAGCCAATCTTGTTTTCCCCTTTAGCTTTTTCCTGCGCCTGGTCCAGCAACCGGTGCGTAGGCAGAATTAGCGTGGCCTTCTTGGAAATAAAAAGGTTGCTCTTTATGTCAAGGTTAAATTTACTCAGTTTCTCAATCTCCGCCTTGAATACAATCGGATCCAGAACTACGCCATTGCCGATAACGTTTTTCGTTTTGGGTCTAAAAATTCCGGAGGGAATTTGGTGAAGCACATGCTTGATGCCATCGAATTCCAATGTATGCCCTGCGTTCGGGCCGCCCTGAAAACGGGCCACCACGTCGTACCGGGGCGCCAGTACATCAACAATTTTCCCTTTTCCTTCATCGCCCCACTGGAGGCCCAACAGTACATCCACTTTCATGCGTGCTGAATATTATACGTATTGAATAAAAATCATTTGGAATCCCATATCCTTATTTCTTTGCCGGGGAAATGACTTCCTCCTCGCTACGGATGACCTGAAAGATTGCATTGAGCTTCGTGATAGCCAGCAATTTCTTTACGTTATCAGAAGGGTTCATGAGGTAAACCTCGCCCCCTTTGTTTCTGAATTTCGTAAGGATAGTAATAAGCACTCCTATCCCACTGCTGTTGATGTACCTCAGTTGAGAAATATCGATAATACAGATCATCACTTGATGGCCGACAGCTTCATTGACGACCTCCACCAGCCTGGTTCCATTGTCTTCACCGATCAGGTCGCCGGAGATTCTGAGGATAAGCGCATTCGATTTGATTTCCTGAGCAAAATTCATAGGTTTCTATTTTCACAGTTTTCTTTCTTACACCGGGCGTACAAAATTAAGGAGTGATGGACAACTTCAAACCGCATCAGGTCTTCAACCGTATTCTGGATCGTTTGAATCCTCGGATCGCAAAACTCAATCACCTTGTTGCAGTCCGTGCAAATCAGGTGGTCGTGTTGTCGGGAACCAAAGGATTTCTCATACTGTGCCTGATTCTGACCGAATTGATGCTTCGTGACGAGGTCGCATTGGGCCAACAGGTCTAGCGTATTATATACCGTGGCCCGGCTTACCTGGTACCCTTTGGTCTTCATATTGACAAATAACGATTCCACGTCGAAATGACCGGTGATTGAATAGATCTCTTCCAGAATAGCGTAGCGTTCAGGGGTTTTCCGCAATTTCTTGTTCTCCAGATATGCCTTAAATATCGAGCTGACTTCGTCGTACAATTTTTGATTCAACGGCATACCGGCTGCAAATATAGCGGATGCTCCACGATTCCTTAGCTCCTATGCTCTAGCCATGGTGGCTGAGTCGAACCGGGCCACTTTGACCACCCCCTCAACTTTCTCCAGTTTTTTTATCAACAGATCCAGGTGACGGGTATCGTTCACGTAGAGCATGATTTCACCTTCAAAAATACCCTCTTCGCTCCGAAAGGCGATTGAACTCATATTCACTTTTAGTTCCTCCGAAATGATCCTCGAAACGTCATTGATCAATCCAACACGGTCTGTACCAACTACTTTCAGACCAGTCAGAAAGGATACTTCATGCTGGGAGGTCCATTTGGCCTTTATGACGCGGTGCCCGTGGTTGGAGAGGAGCTCCGGTGAATTGGTGCAGTTGGTCCGATGGATCTTGATTCCTTCATTCATGGTGACGAACCCAAAAACTTCATCTCCCGGTATGGGCGAGCAGCACTTAGCCAGTTTGTATTCTACCACATCCATATCCTCTCCAATAAGCAGGATGTCTTCATGAAGTCTCCTGGGCGGTGGGGCTTTTCCTTCCTTGGATTTTTTTTCATCCCCGGCTCGGGGCTTCGGCAGGGGCTCAGGCTTGTATTCCTTAAACCGCTTCAATTCATTCAGGCCAATCTTGCCAATACCTACCGCATAGTGCAGATCGAGCTGGGAACTTACTCCGAAGAATGAACGCATCAGATCGTATACCTGATTCCCTGTTTCAATCTTCAATTGCTTCAGCTTTCGCTGCAGGACTTCCTTCCCTTCTTCAGCAACTTTTCGCTTTGCCTCCTTGAGCAAGTCTTTAATCTTTGACTTCGCTTTCTGGGTGACGACAAACCGAAGCCAGTCCTCGTTGGGCTTTTGTTTGGAGGAGGTGAGGATTTCGATCTGATCCCCGTTCTTGAGCGCGTGGTTGATGGGCACCAACTTCTGGTTCACTTTCGCCCCAATGCATTTCGCTCCAATGTCGGTATGAATATCGAAGGCAAAATCCAACGCTGTTGACCCCACTGGAAGGTTCTTCAGTTCACCGCGGGGTGTAAAGACAAACACCTCCTCGTTAAACAGGTTGCCACGGAAGTCATCGACAAATTCCAGCGCCGATGTGTCCTGTTTCTCCAAAGTTTCCCGGACACGAACAAGCCATTTCTCCAGGTTTGACTCCTGGCTGGTGATATTGTCCTTATATTTCCAATGGGCCGCATATCCTTTTTCAGCAATCTCATCCATCCGTTTGGTCCGGATTTGCACCTCCACCCACTGGCCGTTCTTGGCCATTACCGTCGTGTGAAGCGATTCGTAGCCGTTGGCTTTGGGTGTGCTAATCCAGTCGCGGAGACGGTCTGGGTTTGGGGCATAATAGTCGGTGACAATAGAGTATACCTGCCAACAGTAAGTCTTTTCCTGCTCAAACGGGGAATCGATGATAATGCGAATGGCAAAGACATCATACACCTCATCAAAGGGAATATTCTGTTTCCGCATTTTATTGTAAATGGAGAATATCGACTTCGGTCGCCCCTTGATCTCATAATTGACTTTCAGTCGATCCAGTTCTTCCTTGACGGGCGTGACAAACTGTTTGATAAACTTGTTTCGTGAGGCCTTGGATTCATCGATCTTGCCGTTGATCTCATTGTACACTACCTGGTCAGTAAACCGGAGGTACAGGTCTTCCAACTCAGTTTTTATAGCATTCAAGCCAAGGCGGTGGGCTAGGGGTGCGTAGAGGTAAATCGTCTCAGAGGCAATCTTCAACTGTTTGTTGCGGGGCATGCTCTCCAAGGTGCGCATGTTGTGAAGCCGGTCTGCCAGCTTAATCAGGATCACCCGGACGTCTTCCGAAAGCGTGAAGAGCATTTTACGGAAGTTCTCCGCTTGAGCAGAGGTTCCATACTCAAAGACACCGCTGATTTTGGTCAGGCCATCGACAATTTTGGCGATTTTCTTGCCAAACATCCGCTCTACGTCGGCCAATTCGATGTCTGTATCTTCGACGACATCGTGGATCAAGGCGGCTATGATGGAGGTCGTTCCCAGCCCGATCTCTTCCACGCAGATTTCGGCTACACTGAGCGGATGAAAGATAAAGGGTTCGCCGGACTTGCGACGCATGTCTTTGTGGGCCTCCAGGGCCAACGTAAAAGCACGCTTAATTCGCTTGGCATCATCCTCTTTAAGTACCGGCTTAGACTTCCTTAACAGCCGCCGATAGCGGTTGATGATCTCCCTCCTCTCCTCCACCGAATCAATGACAGCCGCGGTTACCAAGTAGATTTCATATTGGACTTCTATGGTAACGAATTATCTCTAAATTTGCACTCCTTTTCGTAAAAACATTGTTATAGGAAGGGATTTGGAGCATTGGCGGATGTGGCATAATTGGCACCCTGATACGGATCGGGAAAGACTTAGGATCACCAATTATCTCGCATCCGAGTATAAGTAGGATTGTCACATGCGGATGTGGCGTAATGGCAGCCGCGCCAGACTTAGGATCTGGTGCCGAAAGGCGTGGGGGTTCGAGTCCCTTCATCCGCACAGAAAAATGGTCACCGGTACCGGTTACCGATTTGCCAGCCACCTGGTGAAGTCGGTAACCGGACTCTGGTGACTCCGAATTGGAACTGATAACAATTAAAATCGCAGACCCTTGAATATCACGCTCGATCAACCCTCGTCCACAGACGGACTCATCAAAATCACGCTCACCGAAACGGACTATCAGCCGAAGGTCGAAGAAAAGGTACGGGAGTATTCCCGCAAGATGAACATCAAAGGCTTCCGTCAAGGCAAAGTCCCAGCTGGCGTTGTGCGCAAGATGTATGGTCGTTCCATTCTCGTGGAGGAAGTAAATCATTTGCTATCCCACTCCGTCTCCGAATACATTAAGGAGAAGAAGCTGAACGTGCTGGGCGATCCCCTGCCCAATCACGAAAAGGCGCGCTTGATCGACTGGGATAATCAGAAGGACTTTGAATTTGAATTTCAAATCGGTCTCGTTGAAGATTTCGCCGTAGACCTTTCTTCAAAAATGACTGTTAAGTCATACCTCATCGATGTTGATCAACAGGTTATTGATGACGCAATTGGAGACATGAAGAAGCGCTTCGGTAATATTACTAACCCGGAAGTTAGCGGTGCCGACGACAATATCTTCGGGGAAGCAACTGACGCAAACGGAGAGAAAAAATCTTCTTATATCCAGATTGCAAAAATTGCAAAGAGCGAACAGAAGAAATTCATTGGCTTGAAAAAAGACGATGAGACTTCGTTTGATATTGAAAAACTTTCTGACGACGTGTTGATTTTGTCTCAGGCTGTAAACTCAACAGAAGAAGAAGCAAAAAACCTGAAGGGTACGTTTAGGCTTAAGGTCTCTACCATCAGTCATATGGATCCCGCTGAGATCAATCAAGAATTATTTGACAAGGTATTTGGTAAGGACCTTGTGAAGAGCGAGGAAGAGTTTGTCAACAAGATTCGTGAAACCATTGCAGAAAACTATCAGCGCGAAAGCACCCATTTGCTGGAGCACGAAATTCAACATCACCTGGTCGACCATACAAAAGTTAACATGCCAGAAAGCTTCCTGAAATCATGGCTCAAGGCTTCGGGCGATGGCAAGATCACCGATGAAGTGATTGGCAAAGAGTTTGAAGACTACAAGAAAGGCCTGAAGTGGGACCTGATCAAGAACAAGATTGCCGACGAACACAAGGTGAATATCGAAAGCGGGGAAGTGCGCAGCCGGGCCAAACAATTGATCGCTCAACAATTTGGTGGACCAGCGATTGCCGAGCAGCTGGGGGACAAATTTGATTCTATTGCCGACAATTACCTGTCGGGTCAAGACGGCAAAGGAGAAAATTTCATGCGCCTCTACAACCAGATCCGTCAGGAGAAAATCATGACTGCCGTGAAAGAAAAGATCACCTTGACGGAAAAGAAAGTCTCGCTGGACGAATTCAAGAAGCTGGCCGAGGCCCACACGCACGAATAGGCACCGGAAAACGAACCTCTTTGAGGAGGCTGGTGTTGTAGGGTTCTATGTGCGGAGGGTCTTTTTTATGGGTAATTTATTCTTTATCATTGATTTTGGTTCCCATTGGAATCCAACAGGAGAATAAAATACGCACCATTACGACTGTTAGAAATAAGAGATAACAAAACTGAGGTAACATTATGGATAAGAACAACGAATTCAGAAAGT
>JANNAZ010000169.1:0-10629 GCA_031384895.1 Cyclobacteriaceae bacterium
CAGCTGGGCCAGTGTCTGATTCGTAAATGAATTTGACATAACGAACGAAGGGTGCCCCGTTGCGCAACCTAAGTTAACAAGTCGTCCTTCTGCCAAGAGAATAACTTGCTTGCCATTCTTCATTGTATACAAATCAACCTGCGGCTTCACTTCGTCCTTCGACGCGTTCTTGTTCAGCCACGCAACATCAATCTCGTTATCAAAATGGCCGATGTTACAGACGATGGCCTTGTCCTTCATCTTCTCAAAGTGCTTACCCAACACGATGCCGAAGTTTCCAGTCGCGGTAACAATAATATCTGCATCCTTAACCGCATCATCCATTTTCTTAACGGCAAATCCGTCCATTGCGGCTTGCAGCGCACAAATGGGATCAATCTCTGTAACAGTAACCCGGGCTCCGGCACCACGCAGGGAAGCGGCAGAACCTTTTCCAACATCTCCATATCCTGCTACCAGGGCAACTTTCCCGGCCATCATCACATCCGTCGCGCGACGGATAGCATCTACGAGCGACTCCTTGCACCCGTACTTGTTGTCAAATTTTGATTTGGTCACCGAGTCATTTATGTTAATAGCGGGCAACGGGAGTTTGCCTGCATTCATCCGCTCAATCAGGCGGTGAACGCCCGTGGTGGTTTCTTCCGAAATACCCCGGATGCCAGCGATCAACTCGGGGTTCTTATCCAATACCATATTGGTAAGGTCACCTCCGTCATCAAGAATCATGTTGAGCGGCTTGCCGTCGCTAAATGCATACAGCGTCTGCTCGATACACCATTCAAATTCTTGTTCGTTCATCCCTTTCCATGCGAAGACCGGAATCCCCGCTTTGGCAATAGCCGCAGCAGCGTGGTCTTGGGTGGAAAATATGTTACACGACGACCAGGATACTTCGGCTCCCAGTACCCCTAAGGTTTCAATTAGAACGGCGGTTTGAATGGTCATGTGCAAGCATCCTGCAATACGCGCTCCTTTGAGGGGTTTGCTTTGACCAAATTCTTCACGAAGGGCCATCAGGCCCGGCATCTCGGCTTCGGCCAATCGGATTTCCTTACGGCCCCATTCGGCCAGTGAAATATCTTTCACTTTGTGGTTCAGTTTCTCGGCTACCATTGTTTTTTGCTGTGTTTAAGCGGCAAAGGTAAGAAGAAGGAATGAAAAGACCCGAATGTGTGTCCCGCCAAAAAACGTTCTGTTTAACGGAAAATAGCCAGGCAGTTCTTTGGTGAGCGGACTGATTTGGCGAAAGAACGGGTGCTGGAGGATGGAAGAATGTAAAATGAAAGAATATCAACGCACAGGAACTCCGTTTATTTCCGTGTTAACTCCCCTTCGTCAATGATACTTGTCCAAACGCTGAGTTTGCCATTGTCAGTACGTGACCAGACAGGCACGATAATGCCGTTATGCGTGGCGATGGAAATGTGTTTGAAAAAAGGTACTTCAGTCGCAACGAAGGGCGTCTCGCTGATCTTTTTTTCTCTGAAACTCGAGCCTCCATCTACGGAAAAAGCAAGGTACACATCGGTTTGATTGTCTTCGTGATCACGACGATCATAGTAGACAACGAAGATGTGACCAGTAGCCTGGTCAATGGCCATGGCCGGGCAAAACTGATGCCTTCCCGGGGCATCTGAATTCACCCGCATCGCCTGAGCCCAGCTATCGCCGTATCGCGATGAACGATGAATCCAGATATCTGTATCATCTGCGCCAGAACGTTGATCTGCGAAAACCAGGTAAAGCATGCCATGAAACTTGTTGGGGCCGTTGTCCATCAAAAGTGTGGGCATGTTATGGGTGCGTCCGAATCCTGGCACATCGATCGCCCATCCACCTTCCTGCTTGGCAATGGGCAAATCGTTAAATAGCCAGGTTTTCCCATCATCGTAGGAACGGTCCATAAAAATTACTCCCTGATTTGACCATGTTAGGTAGATGCGGCCCTCCATCCCAACCGTAGGAGTTGCACCGGCGATCGACGAATCATCGGATGAACAATCCCCTGGCAGCTGACTCACCACAATCGGCTTGTCCCACCGATTCCCCGCATTGGTTGCCATGCTAAACATAACATTTGACTTGCAACCAGAATCTTGCGATGGATATTGATCGTATTGTGTCCATGTGGCATAAAGAATTTGCTTTCTGCCGTTCACGGCCATGCCCAATTTGTCGTTCTTCTTCAAGCTATTTCCTCCAATCGCCGATCCTTCATTCCACGTTTTTCCAAAATCATCCGATCGCTGACAGATGATGCGGTCAAATCCTTCGCCTGGCTTCTCTCCATCGAGGCGGTGAAAATTATATATGTTTCCTTTCGCGTCAATGATCATGCTCACGCTGCCACCTTTTCCCAGCGGTGAGGTAACTATCGATTCACTCCAGGTCTTTCCACTATCCAAGGTATAGACGATGAGGCCTGTTCCCATAGAGGCTACGATATTTCCCGGCGCCCGATGGTTGATAATCACCGATGGATCACCCGGAGCGGAACGCCCCTCCTTTTCTTCCGCAAGCCGGATGTTCTTGAACTGCGCGGACGCCGGAATACAGGCCAATAGGAAAAAGGCCATCAGGAAATTCTTCATATCAAGGGACAATCTACACCCATTTTTGCTTTTTCAGGTAATTTACCCATTGCACATACCCCGCCGCATTCAGGTGGACCCCATCCGTTGAATACTTCACATCCAACTGGTGGCTGCCATCCAGAAATTGGGAAAAAAGGTCCACATAGATATACTTCAATGCTTCTTGATACTTGTTTAATTGGCCATTGATCTCTTCGATGCCCGAACTATGTGCGAAGGCGGGTGGAAATTTCTTGTGACTGGTGTTAACCGGGAAAATGCTCTGAACATATACTTGCGTCTTTGGAGATTCGCTGTGGATGCGGCCAACAATTGAAAAGATGTTTTGGAGAATGACTGAGTTTGGAATTTTTTTTGAAAGGTCATTCACGCCAATCAGGAGAAATACTTTCGAGGGTTTGTGCCGGGTAACTTCGTCTAACCGGGCCAAGACCCCGAACGTGTTGTCACCGGATATCCCCCGGTTGAGTACGGACGAGTCCTTAAGCAAGCTTCGCCATTTGCCCCCCTCGGTAATGCTATTGCCCAGAAAAATAATCTTGGCAGATTTTGCAGGCTCAGCTCGGAAAGCGGCGGCGCGCTTCTGGTAATATTCCGGGAGATTTGGCAATGAATCATACCCCTGGGTAAACCCCTCAAGCGAACCCAGCATCATCAGCCCCAAAAGTGCTACTTTCATTTTTTTACTACGTCAAGTCTTGTATCCAGGATCTGTCCAACCACTTCGACGACCGAAGTGCCATAGGCGGAGTTCAGTATTTGCGCTGCTCGTGGTAACAACAGCAAAGCAACCAAAGACAGAAGCGAAATCTTGTACATCGATTCAGGTTTATTGACCAAGGTAGTCATGGATAGCTGCAATTTCAACGAATTTTGAACAAGCCAGGTGCACTAATTCATCTTTGTCTGGCTACTTTTAGCAACCTAACCAAGCATGCCATGAGACCCTTGAACTGCTGGATATTATTAACGCTTATTCTCCTGTCTTTGACGGATTGCGAACAGCAAGAATCTGCAATGACCCGGATTGCCTTCGGATCCTGCAGCAACGAAGAACTCCAGGAGGAGATGTGGACCGATATCGTCGGCCAACAACCCCAACTCAGCATCCTATTAGGCGACAATATATATGGAGATACCCATAACATGGACTCCATGCGCGCGCAGTACGACGTACAAAAGAATATGCCCTCGTACCAGGCGCTGCTTAAGTTCTGTCCCGTAATTGGCACCTGGGATGACCACGACTATGGACAAAATGACGGCGGTAGGTTCTATTCGAAAAAGAAGGAAAGCAAGGTAGAATTCCTCCGGTTTATGGATATCCCAGCCTCCGATCCCATCCGGGCTCATGAAGGAGTCTACAGCTCGCATTCGTTCGGCCCCGCTGGCAAGAAACTAAAAGTAATCCTGCTTGACTTACGCACATTCCGTGACACCACGATTCGATCTTCGATTAAAGGCAGGCGCTATGACCCGAATCCCGACGGCGACATGATGGGTGAGGAACAGTGGGCGTGGTTTGAAAAAGAAATCAGTCACTCGGATGCAGCCGTGCACATCATCGGGTCGAGCATCCAATTCATTCCAACCGAACATGGTTTTGAGAAATGGGAAAACTTCCCAAAAGCCCGGAAGCGCATGCTGGACCTTCTGGTGAAGTACAAAATAAAAAAGCCGTTCATTATTTCCGGTGACCGACATATCGCAGAAGTCTCCAGAATGGCTGTCGAAGGGCTTCCATACCCTTTATATGATATTACCTCAAGCGGCCTGACTCATACCTGGGACCTGACCAAATGGAAAGACAAGCCCATAGACGAGAATAATCAGTACCGCGTGGGAAAACTCATCATTCAAAAGAACTTCGGGATGATCCTCATCGACTGGTCCGGCAACGAGCCCGAAGTTCGGATTGAAATACGGGGAAAAAATAACGTCGTCTGGGACGCGCCTATGGTCCTGAAATAGGATTCGATTCACGGCTCATGTTGCGTACTCCGGCCCGGTTGAAATCTCGCTGATGTACAGCGATCAGGCGAAGAGTCTTTTGGGGTATGTGAATGTGGGGTTTTTTAAATGGGTTGCAGGTTGCAAGATGCAGGTGGGTCCGGAGTAGCTTGAGGAGCATCCTACGATTTGCATTGAATGCCTCATTCATGATGTGGGCCTTCTCAATACACTGACATTTCACTATTTTCGGGGAGATTACTATCTCAATGAATCTTAAGCAATTGGAGCCTAAGCGCTCACTTAACAAAGCCTACCTCAAAGAAAAGGTCTCCCGAAGCAACATTGAGCTTTTCAAGACGAACCTTGCTGGTCTGCTCAAAGCCACCAATGAAAAAGAAAGCGAGGAGCATGTAAAGAATAACATCACTAAGTTCCTTTACGATACCTACTACAACGGAAAGAACCAGATCAACACAAAAGGCCGCATCGACCTGGCCATCTATGAGGACAGCAAGCCGGTGGTGATCATTGAGGCCAAGAGGCCTAGTTCATCAGATATGGTCACCGTGATGAACCTTAATGCCAAGGCCATGCACGAGCTTATACTCTACTACCTGAGAGAGCGAATTGACGAAGGCAACATTGACATTAAATATCTTGTGGCCACGAATGTGTACGAATGGTTTGTCTTTGATGCCTCGGTGTTTGACAAGCTGTTCTATAAAAATACAAAGCTCACAAAAAGTTACGTCGATTGGAAAGCTGCCAGAAAGGCCAGCGATACGACTGATTTCTTTTATACAGACATTGCCGCACCTTTTCTGAAGACGCTCGGGGAGGAAATTGAGTTTACATGGTTTGACCTGCGCGCGGTGGAGAAGGTGGTCACCAATGCAGATTTAAAAGATGATAACCGGCTCATTTCACTTTTCAAACTACTCTCGCCTGCTCATTTGCTGAAACAGTCCTTCGCGAACGATAGCAATTCCCTGGATACCAAATTCTACGGTGAGTTACTGCACATCATTGGTTTGGAAGAAAAGAAAGACGGAGGAAAGAAGCTGATTCAGAGAAAGGAAAAACCAGATCCAGCATCGTTTCTCGAAAATGTGATCAACATTCTAACGGTCGAAGACCGGTTGCACAAACTACCTAAAGCAGGCGGTGACTTCGGGGCCACTCCAGACGAACGGGTATTTAACGTTGCCCTTGAGCTTTGTATCACCTGGATCAACAGGATTCTCTTCCTGAAGCTGCTGGAAGGCCAGCTTCTCAACTACCACGCAGGCAACAAAAGCTACCGGTTTCTTGATTTCAAGACGATTCCAAACTACGATGAATTAAACAAGCTCTTTTTTCAAGTATTGGCCCGCAAGACCAGTGAGCGCACCGATCCAATTCATGAGAAATTTATAAACGTACCCTATTTAAACAGTTCGCTGTTCGAAATCAGCCGGCTAGAAGATGACACACTGAGAATCAACAGTCTGGATGACAGCCTGAAACTAAGAATACACTCAGGCACAGTTCTTAAAACAGAAGGCGGCAAAAAGCGGGAAGGAGAAATGCCGGCCCTTCAATATCTGTTTGAGTTCCTGGATGCCTACGACTTTAGTTCAGAAGGCACCGAAGAGATACAAGAAGAGAACAAATCGCTGATCAACGCCTCCGTATTGGGCTTGATCTTTGAAAAAATCAACGGCTACAAGGACGGCTCCTTTTTTACCCCTGGGTTCATCACCATGTACATGTGCCGCGAGACGATTCGCCGTGCAGTGGTTCAGAAATTCAATGAGACCAAAGGGTTGAAAATTGAGAAGTTCGATGAACTGTACAATCACATCAAGGATGTTAAGGAAGCCAACGCGATCATCAACTCCCTGAGGATTTGTGATCCTGCCGTTGGGTCCGGCCACTTCCTCGTCTCCGCTTTAAATGAAATCCTTGCCATCAAATCCGAACTGAGCATCCTCACAGACCGCGACAGTAAAGTTTTGCGGGACTACTCGGTTGAGGTCATCAACGACGAGCTCATTGTCTCAATCAACCACGACCAGCTCTTTGAATACAAGCCCGGCAACAAAGAAAGCCAACGCGTACAAGAAGCCTTGTTCCACGAAAAGCAGACACTTATTGAGAACTGCCTCTTCGGTGTGGACATTAACCCAAACTCTGTAAAGATCTGCCGACTTCGACTTTGGATTGAACTGCTGAAAAGTGCCTACTACACGGCCGGTAGTAAATACACCGAACTCGAGACCCTCCCCAACATTGACATTAACATCAAGCAAGGCAACTCGCTAATCAGCCGTTTCGCCTTGGATGCCGACCTCGGCAAAGTACTCAAGAGCATCAAATACAGCATTGACGACTACCGGGCATTTGTAAACAACTACAAGAACGCCACAGACAAAGACGAAAAGCGCGGTTTTGAAGCATTGATTGAGCAAATAAAAAAAGATTTCCGAACTGAGATTGGGAAAAACGATCCCAAGGTGATGCTGATGAACAAACGCAGCGGTGAACTATTCAATTTGCTAAACCAGGCCCGGGTGTTTGAGCCTTCGGAGAAAGAAAAGAAGGAGCGGGAAAAGAAAAAGGAAAAACTAGAGGCTGAGATAAATAAGTTAGCAAGTGACATAAAGGAAATCAAGGACAGCGCGATTTACAAAAATGCCTTTGAGTGGAGGTTTGAATTCCCGGAGGTTTTAGATAAAGAAGGACATTTTGCCGGATTTGATGTCCTTATTGGCAACCCCCCTTATATTAGGCAGGAAGAGATAAAAGAATTCAGCAACTATCTTGAAGACAACTTCAAGGTATTCTCGGGCAAATCGGATATTTATGTTTATTTTTTTGAAAGAGGCTTGTCCCTTCTTAGACCTCAGGCACATTTAAGCTATATAACATCAGGAAAGTATTGGGAAGCTAGCTATGGCAAGCCTCTCGTTGATTTTGTACTTAAAACTTCCAAGCTATGCAAAGCCATTAATTTCAATGATATTGAAATTTTTGACGGGGTTACAGCATACCCCTTCATAACCGTCACTCAGAAATCAGACAATGGCACAGGGAATGAATTTGAATATTACGATTTCAAAGAGCTAGACTTTAACAACCTTGCTGACCAATTGATGAAGGTCACACCATTGCATATAAATTCGATCGACCTTGCTCGAAATAACAATCGCTTTGTTGACAACACCGTGGCCAAATTGATCGACAAGCTGTACCACAACTCTTTCGAATTGGAAGAGATATTCGGCTTGCCGATAGTTGGAATCAAGACTGGATTCAACGAAGGTTATCTCACTGAATCCAAGGAGGCCAAGTACATAAGGTCCTATATATTCGGAAGAGACATCAAGAAATACCAACCAATAAAGGCCAGGTCCAGAATTATCTATCCCTATAACGAGGACTACACTCTTATAGAATTGGGGAAAGAGCCACAAATAAACGACATACTGCTGCCTCAGAAGGAAAAGCTATCCACTAGAGCTATCATAGAAGAGGGAATAATTGCCGGGAACAAGAAATGGTATGAATACCAGCAAATCAACAAGACCCTTGATCTGAATCGAGAATTCATTGTCTATCCAAATGTTTCATTTGGAAACAATTTCACCCTTACCACCAAGGTGCTAGTTGACATGACAGGTTTTGTAATACAATCCGACAATAGATATCTTCTCGGCCTACTTAATTCTAAACTGATTGAGTTTTTAATGAATCTTTGGTCAGTATCAAGGAGAGGAGGTTACAAGGAGTACAAAGTACAGTACCTAAGGCGCATACCAATAAAGAAACTCACCAAATCGGAGGAAAAGCCATTTGCCCATCTGGTGAACAAGGTTCTTGAAACTAAGAGGGCTGACCCAAGTTCCGATACCAGTTCACTTGAACAACAGATTGACAACATGGTTTATGCACTGTATGCGCTGACAGTTGAGGAAATACAAATTGTGGAGGCAGAACGATGATGCACGAATACTTCTGCTTTGATATTTCATTTCCGAGTGTTGACTTTGACAGTTACGAACAGGGATATGAGAAAGTCAAATCTATTCATCATGCTCATCTATATTCGAGAGAAAATGAAATTGAAATAAGAATCCTTTTTGAGCCCAATACATACTTCGGTAGAAAATTCAGCATGTGGGTTGCAAGCATCAACTGGAGAAAGTTTGGTGCATATGTAGCTACCGCCAATGAAACCCAGAATCCCAGGCTACAAAAACTTGATCTCTCCGATTCCGCATTAATGAGCGTGAAATCTGGTCAGCAAGAGGGTAATCTTGAATATGTATCAATAACCATCGACTCGGCTAAATTCCACTGGCCTCCTGAATCAGAAAGACTGAATACAGCAGACTTCATCTTAAATGATGCAGGCTTTAGTATTGTCAAGCAGTTTTATGCCGTTCTATGGCCTTCAGATGATGAGGGTCAATTCAGGATCAATAGAATGGATGGAAGGCATGAATTCTATCCCCTTGTTAATTCACGATTCAGGCCAGAGTTCGATTTCAGTACCCAAGACGACAAATCTTCGGCAGAAGCAACCATTGTAAAGGAACCCAAAATTCACTTCAATGGATTGGATCAACTCAACGAGGATGAAATTGTGAAATATGGAGATATCGTAAGGCTCATGGCATCATTCTATTCTCGAACAAATATTGATTACACAATCACAAGAATATACCTAGGCAATGTCACCATTGCGGCAAAAAAGATCCAAGGCCCTACCCTTCCAATACCCCAGGGAGGCCTGTGGGAGGTTGGTCTCAATTGGCATTTTGATGAATTCATGAAGTCTGGCTGGCAAGAATCTGCACTGAAGAACTATTTGAAATTGAGAGTGGTGGTACCATTGTTCAATCAGTCTGTTGTAGTTGGAGGCAGTTCAGGTTTCTTAATCAGGTTCAATATACTTGAGCTTTGCAAAGGTGGCGTCAGTACTGCCGATCGCAAATTTAAATTCATAAAATCAGATACTGAGGTGAAGAAATCATTCGAGCAAGCGCTGAATTTACTCTTGGAAATAGTCAAGGTAGAGGATCAAGAGCCATTTAGGAATAAATGGCAGGGAATCATACAGAAATTGCAATTTAAGCCAATGAAAAGCCCAATAAAAGAGTTTTTGATTCAACAGAAATTGCCTGTGGACAGTTTTCCTCTAGAAATTGGGCGCCTGATTAAAATACGTAATGGCCTGACACATGGGAGCATTGAGGAAATAAGTGTAGATGAATTAGAGAAGGCGAATAACTTGATGTACGGTATTGCAGGCGTGCTCATTCTAAATCTTCTAGGCATCAAAGATTGGAAGCTCAATACAACCTAAACTGAGGGGATAATTTTGGAAAGCATATAAATTATAGATTTGTATATCCATGCGAGTCGATTTCAACACAAGCATCTTAAACACACTGGTTTACCAATATCCAGAAAAGGGTCTATTGGCCAAAAGCCGTTTTCCTGGCCTAAATGAATGGATGAAGGAAGAGGACAAGCCAACCATGAACCAATTGGCAAGTCTTGCCCATTTTTTTCAGATTCCATTCGGCTATTTCTTTCTGCAGGAACTACCAGAGAGAAAATACCCAATCCCGCATTTTCGCACTGTCGTAAATCAATCTTTCAAGCCTTCTCCTGACCTGCACGAAGTAGTGGAGACGTTGCGTGAACGCCAGCAGTGGGCCAAAGACATCTTGATAGAATTGCGGGAGACTAAACTCGCATATGCTAATAGTTGTACCGTCCGAACCCCGATCGTAACATCCGCCAATGAAATTCGAAGTATTCTCGGCGTAACTGAAACGTGGGCCAGAAATGCCACAAGCTGGACCCAGGCACTAGGATTACTCGTTGAAAAAACAGAATCTGCTGGCATCTTCGTGGTCATGAATGGCGTCGTCAATAATAACAACAAACGCAAGTTGGATGTGTCCGAATTTCGGGGCTTTGTATTGCATGATGAGTTCGCACCTTTTGTTTTTATAAACAACAATGATGCGGTGTCCGGAAAGACCTTCACTCTCATTCATGAAATAGTCCATGTTTTGCTTGGCAA
>JANNAZ010000194.1:0-4834 GCA_031384895.1 Cyclobacteriaceae bacterium
CTTTTTATTGGGCGGGACTCAAGTTCTTCAATGTGTACGGACCGTTTGAATATCACAAGAGCCGGATGGCGTCTGTGGTCTGGCATGCCCACAACCAAATTACAAAGACGGGTAAGATGAAATTATTTCGTTCGCACAATCCTGAATTCAAGGATGGTGAACAAATGCGCGATTTCGTGTATGTGCTTGATGTGGTGGATGTCTGTTACTGGTTGATGCATCATCGGAAGAATTCAGGTATATACAATCTTGGGTCGGGGAAGGCCCGGACATTCCTGGATCTAACGCGTGCCGTATTTCGCGCGATGAATAAGCCAGAAGTCATCGAATTCATCGATACGCCAGTGGACATCCGCGACAAATACCAGTATTTCACGGAGGCAACAATGGGGAAACTACAGGCCATGGGTTACACTAAGCCGTTTCACACACTTGAAGAAGGGACCACTGACTACGTGACAAACTACTTGATGAAGCTCGGCCGTTAAGGAGTTATCTACTGATTGCTTAACGCAGCAATCGGAATTCAATCCGACGATTGATTTGCCGATTTTCTTCTGTGTCATTCGGAGCGATGGGCTTCAGGGCTCCATATCCTTTTTGCGCAAGGCGAGAGGCATCAATCCCATGGGATATGAGGTGGGCCCCAACGGCCTGCGCTCGCTTAAGTGAAAGCTGAAGATTATACGCTGCTGTGCCCACGTTGTCGGTATGGCCGCTTACCTCGATTCGAATGCCTGGATTCTCACCGAGAAAACGAATCACTTTGTCCAACTCGGTAATGGACTTCTCTTTTATTTCGTATTTATTCAAATCGAAAAAGATATTGTTCAGCACGGCAGATGCACCAACTTTAATTGGATCCAGAAACACATCCATCGCTACTGGAATCAGGTTTTCTTGTACTTCATAGTTGAAATTGACGCTCTTGAACAAATACCTCTGACGGGATACATAAAGAGCATAGTCTGAACCTTGGGTTAGCACCATGAGGTACTCTCCGGTTACGGAATCAGATTGCACAACGGAGGCCAATTCGTTCTTATTGATGTTAAACAATTCCACCCGCGCCGCCAGTGGCTTCTTTGTCTGCGCGTCACGAACAATCCCTTTTACATAGTTGCTCTTATACTTTAACTGCAATTCATCCGGAACACGTATTTCAAAAAGTATCGACGAGTTTACCTTCGCATTATCTTCGTGCGAATAGAAGCCACGTTGTCCATCGCGAGTGATGAACATGGAAAATTGATCTTCATGGTTGTTGACCGGAGAACCGAAATTTTCTGTCGCCATCCAGGCACTGTTTTCGTAATCACTGCGATAGATGTCATAGCCTCCAAAGCCGGGCTTTCCATTGGAGGCGATGAAGAGCGTTCGCCCATTGACGTGAATGAATGGTGAGATCTCATCGTACGGCGTGTTGATCTTGTCACCGAGGTTGTCTGCTTTAGTCCACCGTCCATTATCCAGCTTGTAAGAAACATAAATATCCTTGTTGCCAAGACCTCCTCTACGGTCTGAAACGAAAAACAGCATACGGCCATCCGAAGAAAGTGATGGCTGTGATTCCCAAGCCGGAGAATTTATTTCAGGCCCCAGATTCAATGGCTTGGACCATTCCTCGCCAACCTTTCGGCTTTCAAAAAGGTCACAGCTGCCATACCCCCTACGCCCGATGCAGGAAGTGAATATCAGTTGCCGGCCATCGGCTGATATCGTGCAGGTGCCTTCGTTCAGTGGGGTATTGATGTTGGGGGAAATTGACACAGGTGATTTCCAGCCACCAGCGGAGTCTTGTTTACATACCACAAGATCTTCATCATCATCCTGACCGCCGCCCACACGACGGGTGAAGATTAACTCCTGTTCATCGGCAGTCATTACTGGGAAATATTGCATGGCGAAGGCATTGACTGTACCCGACAGCTGCCTTGGGATAAACTCCGATGCTGCTTTCCGATTGCGCAACGCAAACTGCGCGTTCCGTTTCCAAAGGGTCGCCTGTGCCATTTTGGGTTTATTCAGAATCTCTGAATCGAGATACCGGTCAATAAATTCCAGGGCTTTCTCATAATTGCCTTCTAGAAGATAGTTGTCTCCCAACTCATAGAAATAGGCCTTCTGAATTTTCGGATCTTGGGTAAGCGAAAGGCCTTGCATGAAAATGGCGGTTGCCTTCGGATAGTCCCGAATAGCCTTGTAAATCAACGCTTGCCGGAAGTAGGCCTCCGAAAAATTCTTGTCCTTGTCGATCGCCTGTTTTAATAAATCCATGGCCTCACCGTACTGCCCGCGGACGCGGTAATTGTCAGCCTCCGTGTATAACTCAATGGCTCTCTTGTTCTTGGTACTGAGCATTACCTGCGCATGAGAAACTGTATACGCTAGCGTAAGAAGAAAGAGCAGGCTTTTCATGTGATGCGAAGTTAATGACCTTAACCTTAAACGCATCAAGGGATATTCAAGTACTTGTGAATCTGTAGAGAAATGCGCCAACGTGGGTTTTTCTTGATGTAGTCGATGATACGAGGCACCATTTCTTTTTCCTTTGACCACTCCGGCTGAAGAAATAACCGGCAATTCTCGCGGACTTTCGCCGACTCTTTTTCCGCCCACGCGAAGTCACTGGAGTGATAGATGATTACCTTTAGTTCATCAGCCTTCGCATAGCAAGACGATTCTGGGTTTTTGAATTTCTTCGGAGACAGGCAAACCCAATTCCAGTCACCGGTGATCGGATAAGCACCTGAGGTTTCCAGGTGGGTGGGAATACCTGCCTTTCGAATTGCAGAAGTCAGCGCCTCCAGATTATACATGGTAGGTTCACCACCTGTAATCACAGCAATGGGAGCGCCGCTTTTCCTGACGCGCTTGGCGATGGTCTCTACATCAACCTTTGGATGTGCTTCTGCTGGCCAGGATTCCTTCACATCACACCAAACACATCCCACATTGCAGCCGCCGAGCCGTACGAAGTAAGCTGCCTGACCTTGAAAGTGTCCTTCCCCCTGAAGGGTGAGGAAGTCTTCCATCACAGGGAATGTTGCGATTTGGTGATGAGATGAAGAGGTAATGGGGAACGTGTTAAAGTGCTAAAGTGTACAGATGGATTGGGTATGTATTCACGACTAACAAATAACAAACAACCAACAACGACCTACGGATGGCGCAGCTCCGTAGCGCGAAGCGTGTTAAGCAACAGAGAAGCAATTGTCATTGGGCCTACGCCGCCCGGGACTGGTGTAATGAAAGAACACTTGGGGGCTACCTGTTTGAAGTCCACGTCCCCTTTGATGCTGAAGCCGTTTGGCTTGGATGGATCGTCGACTTTGGTTGTGCCGATATCTATTACTACAGCACCTTCCTTCACCATGTCAGCCGTGACCAGGCCGGGTTTTCCAACCGCTACAAGCAGGATATCGGCCTGAAGCGTATAATCCTTGAGGTTCTTGGTGTACTTATGACAAATCGTAACTGTCGCATGGCCCTGTTCAACCAGCAACATGCTTAGTGGCGCACCGGCTATTCGGCTTGCTCCGATCACAACGCAATTTTTTCCTTCCGTCTGAATATCATATCGACGGAGAAGTTCCATAACGCCAAAAGCTGTTGCCGGCATTAGCAACGGGACCTTGGAAATGATGCTGCCGAAGTTTCGGTTGGTGAATCCGTCAACGTCCTTGTCGGGCCGAATCTTGTCGGTCATGCGTTCAACGGAAATATGAGAGGGCAAAGGCAACTGAACAATAAATCCATCAACATCGTCATCGTTATTGACGTGCGTGATGTGTTTACTGAGTTTTTCTTCTGAGATGGTGTCGGCAAATCGCATCATCGTATAATAATACCCCACGTCCTTGCACGCCTTAACTTTGTGGTCTACATAGGTTTGACTGGCTCCATCGTCGCCCACCAGAATAAACGCCAGGTGGGGAATTTTCTTACCGGCCGCCTTGCGCTCCAAGACCTTCTGCTGGATCTCTGCCTTGATCTCTGTGGCAATTTTCCTACCGTCAATAATCGTATAGGCCTTTGTCGTTGAGTCAGTCATGCGAGTGTCAGTCAATGCTTAGTCAAGTTTCAATACGGCCATGAATGCATCCTGCGGAATTTCTACGGAGCCAACCTGGCGCATGCGCTTCTTACCTTTCTTCTGCTTTTCGAGCAATTTGCGTTTCCTCGAAATATCTCCGCCATAGCATTTCGCAATAACGTTCTTGCGCATTGCGCTTATCGTTTCCCTGGCAATAATCTTTTGACCGATGGCAGCCTGAATGGCCACTTCAAACATGTGCCGGGGAATAAGTTCTTTCAATTTTTCGCACAACTTTCTACCCCACTCATACGCTTTGTCGCGGTGAACGATGGCGGAGAGTGCATCGACCTTGTCGCCATTCAATTGCACGTCCAGTTTCACCATATTGCTTTCGCGGAAACCAATGAGGTGGTAGTCAAGGGAGGCATACCCTCGGGAAATCGTCTTGAGCTTATCGTAGAAATCAAAAACAATCTCAGCCAACGGCATGTCGAAGCTAAGCTCTACACGGTCGGAAGTGAGGTACATCTGATTCTTGATGATGCCGCGCTTGTCCATACACAAGCCGATGATAGCACCGATATACTCGGATTTAGTAATAATCTGTGCTGTGATATACGGCTCCTCGATCACGTCCATCATAGTCGGATCTGGCATTTCAGATGGCGCGTTGATCTCAATCACCTTGCCGTTGGTAAGCAGCGCTTTGAACTTCACCGAAGGAACTGTGGTAATCACCGTCATTCCAAATTCACGCTCGAGGCGCTCCTGAATGATTTCCATATGGAGCATGCC
>JANNAZ010000217.1:0-40255 GCA_031384895.1 Cyclobacteriaceae bacterium
ATGTCGGAGGGCTGAATTTCCAGGTTGAGCACCATTTGTTTCCCAGCATCTGCCACGTTCACTACCGGGCACTGGCTCCGATTGTAAGAGAGACGGCACGGGAATTTGGTGTCCCTTACAAATCAAAGCGGACCTTTTGGGACGCCATGGTTGCCCACGCAGAGTTACTCAAGCAATTGGGTAAACGGGAGTTCAACCCCGCTCTGGCACAGGCCTGACGCCTACTTTGAATTCTGGTAAAAGAGAGAGATTTTTAAGAACTTTTCCTCTTCTACCCCCAGCGCATGGATATCATTCGTTCCATAACGGATTACCAGAAAGATTACAATGCCAGCATAGCAACTCCAGAGTATTTCTGGGCTGAGGTCGCTGGCGATTTTTCCTGGCGCAAGAAATGGGACCGTGTCCTCCAGTGGGATTTCCACAAACCAGAAATGAAGTGGTTCCTGGGAGGTAAACTAAACATCACAGAGAATTGCATTGACCGTCACCTCCCACTTCGCGCGGAGCAAACGGCCATTGTATGGGAACCGAATGATCCATCCGAGCCAGCCAGGAAAATTTCCTATCAGGAGCTTCTGAAAGAAGTAAGCCGCGTTGGAAACATGCTTCGGAAACAGGGTGTCAAGAAAGGCGACCGCGTGTGCATCTATATGCCCATGGTTCCGGAGCTCGTTTATTCCATCTTGGGATGCGCTCGCATCGGCGCGGTACACTCCGTTGTTTTTGCGGGTTTCTCCGCCGGTTCGCTGGTGGACCGGATCAATGATTCGGGTTGCTCCATGGTGCTGACTGCAGATGGAGCGTTCCGCGGTGACAAGAAGATTGATTTGAAAGGCGTAATGGATGTTGCCCTTGAGCAATGCCCAACCGTAAAACGTGTTGTCGTTCTGAAGCGGACAGGCTCCGTTGTTGCCATGAAACAGGGAAGGGACTTCTGGTGGCATGACGAAGTTCAAAAACCGGAAGACCGGTGCGAGGCAGAAGTAATGGAGTCCGAGGATCTGTTGTTTATTTTATATACGTCCGGATCCACAGGAAAACCCAAAGGCATGGTTCACACCTGCGGCGGGTATATGGTCTACACGAATTATACGTTCCGCACGGTATTTCAGTATCGCGACGGCCAGACCTTCTGGTGCACGGCTGACATCGGTTGGATAACGGGGCACTCTTATATTATCTATGGACCCTTGTCGGCGGGAGCAACGACGGTTCTCTTCGAAGGAATACCCTCCTGGCCTGACCCCGGACGTTTTTGGGAGGTGATCGAACGCCATCGCATTAATATTTTATACACCGCACCAACAGCCATCCGCTCGCTGGAACAAGCGCCAATCAGTTATGTTGAGCGTCATGATCTTTCTTCAATCGAAGTGCTGGGTACGGTTGGTGAACCCATCAACGAGGAAGCATGGCACTGGTATAATAAAAACATTGGCAAGGAGAAGTGCCCGATTGTGGATACCTGGTGGCAAACTGAAACGGGCGGAATCATGATTTCACCGATTGCGAATATCACAAAGCTCAAGCCTTCGTTCGCAACCTTTCCGTTGCCAGGTGTTCAGCCCGCCCTGATGGATGAACGTGGCAAAGAAATTAAGGGGGAAGGGGAAGGGCGACTCGCGCTTAGATTTCCCTGGCCGGCAATGGCACGGACGATCTATGGAAATCATCAGCGATTTCGGGAGACTTATTTTTCCACCTTCCCCGGAATGTACTTCACCGGGGATGGATGTCGACGCGATGAAGAAGGATATTACCGGATTACTGGCCGGGTGGACGACATCATTATTGTTTCCGGCCATAATATGGGTACTGCTGAAATCGAGAGCGCCATCGACGAACATGAAGCCGTTTGTGAATCTGCAGTCGTTGGATTCCCACATGACATCAAAGGACAAGGCGTTTATGCCTTTGTGATTTGCTACGCCAAACCGGACGATGAGGAAAAACTGCGCAGTGAAATCCGCGATACGGTTTCAAAAATTATAGGGCCGATTTCCAAACCGGATAAAATCCAGTTTGTCTCCGGGCTTCCGAAAACCCGTTCTGGGAAAATTATGCGACGTATCCTGCGAAAATTGGCGGAAGGCGACATTTCGAACCTGGGTGATACAACCACATTGCTCGACCCTGACGTGGTGGAGGAAATCAAGCGCGGCGCATTGAATTAACAGGTTACTTCTGTTACCTTAGTTCTGATTAATGCCTGCTAACGTTTACCCTGATGCGATCTCGTTTATTGGTCCTGGCTGGCGTGGTTATACTCGCTTCTTGTCTTAATGAGAAGGAGTATGATTTCCGTGAGATAACTGTTACACCAACGATTGCATTCCCCATTGCGTTCGGTGATTTGGGCCTTGTAAATCTGCTATCGGATAAGGATTCTTCCTTTGTCCGTGCATATCCCGATGGATTGCTGTACTTCTATTATACCCAGACGCTGGGCTCAACGGATGTCCGCGACTTGTTCGTCCTTCCAGACAATACGTCTACATCTTCTTTTGCGCTGACTGCAGGCATGTTGCCGGCCAGTTCAATAAATGTTGCGGTAGGCACTATCAACCGGCAACTTGACCTTGGGCTTAGCCCCGAACAGCTGACTGAAATCCTATTCAAGGGCGGGATGCTGAACTATTCGGTTGGCATATCCAAGGTCACCAGCCCCCCAAACCTTCCTGTCGAGGCAACGATTACGCTAACCGATGTCGTGCACAAAACAACGCTTGTGCCTTTGAGCTTTACCGTGGGCAACGGATCGGGATCAAAACTGTTGAAGGACTATGTTATGCGTCTCAGCAATGACCGGTTCAATATCCAGGTTGACCTGGTAATCAAACCCCATCCGGCCACCTTTATTCCAGTGAGCACTTCAGCCCAGGTTGAATTGATTTTTGCCGGAATGGAATTTGCGCACATCAAAGGATTCCTTGGAGACCAGATTACCCAACTGCCCCCGCAGTCCATCGAAATTTCTGTCTTTGGTTCATCCTTAAAGGGTGCCGGAATTGCGTTCGTTGAGCCTAAGCTTTCCCTGAATGTTGTAAACGACTATGGGGCACCCTGCGAAGTAAACTTTTCCGTCTTACGGGCATCAAAGGGCTCAACCATGCTGCCTTTTCAAATTAGTCCCGCAAATCCCGTCAACTTGAATTCCCCGACCATACTGGGCGAGTCGGCAACAACCAATGTGAGTATCCTGAATCAAGCAGCTATTCTCAACCTGGGTCCTGAAATACTGGAGTACACCGCTTCAGCGCGGATTAACAAAGGCCTTTCAAATGCCTCCAATTTTCTGGCCGATACCAGCAAGCTGAGAATCACCCTGACTACGGAGATACCAATTTATGGCCGCGTTTCTGGGGTTACCATATATGATACGCTGCGTGTTGACCTGAGCGATGTGAACCAATCCAAAGTGAATTCCTCTTCACTCAAAATAAGCGGACGTAACGAGATGCCCCTGGATGCCAATGTGCAGATTTATCTTGCCGACTCGACGTATCTGGTTCAGGACTCCCTCTTTTTGCCCAACCAAACATACATCGTCAAATCGAGCACTGTTGATGCAGCCGGTGACCTGGTGAGTGCGGGAGCTTCCGAAAGTGTCATCGGACTGGAGCCAGCAAGACTAGGTAAGCTATTTAGTTCAAAATTTCTGATCATCAAGTCGACCATGAGTACGGCACGCGATCAGAATAATACTCCACTGAATGTGAAATTCAGGTCATCCTATCGCCTGAAACTCAACGTGGGCCTGTTGGCGACATTCAACATCAGGCTGAAATGAGCCGCTTACTCTACATACTTGTGATTGGGCTGACGTTGGTCGCGGGTTGCGCGCTCGCACAGACTGAGGGGACACTCTACTTCATGAACAGTTTGCCACAGGTCGTTGAAGCGAATCCGGCCATCATGCCCCGGTACAAGACGTCTATCGGGCTGCCCGGAATTTCATCCGTTGGGGGTGTATATGCAAACAACGGCTTCGCCATGGATCAATTCATTACCAAGGTTGATGGCATTTCAAAGATCGATCTCTCTCAGTGGACTAAAAGCTTGGCTGAAAAGAACTATGTCAATCTTGCGGCATATGCTGATATCTTCCGTGTGGGACTTCGCGTAAGTCCGAGATGGTACGTGATGGCGAGTTCAACCGTCAAACAGTATAGCAGCTCAATGATCCCAAAAGGACTTGCTACCCTGCTCGTAGACGGTACGGCATCCCTGGTGGGCAGCTACTCCAACACATCTCCGCAACAGGAGATGCTCGCTTATTTGCAAACAAGCTTGGGTGCTGCCTATCAGGTAAACGACAAGCTGACGGTCGGCGCTCGCCTAAAATACATTAACGGTCTGGCGAACGTTACCACGGAGACGTCATCCCTGATCGTGGAAGTAGACAACAACTATCAGATCAATGTAACCGGCGATGCGCGGGTGAAAACCTCAGGAATATCCACTACAGATATAGGAGACTACAATCTCGCTGACAACCTGGGCAACAATTTTGGCTGGGGAATCGACCTTGGCGCCTCCTACAAGTTTATGGACAAGTTGATTGTTAGCGCTGCCATCAATGACCTGGGCGCCATAAATTGGAAAAACAATACACGACAGTTTTCACTCGATCCAGCCAAAGCCAAATACACGTTCTCCGGATTTGATGTGAATCAATTGCTTAACGATAACACGGACTACCTTCATCAGCAGATTGACTCCCTTTCAAAGAAATTTGAGATGGACGAGTCGTCCACCGGATCGTACACCACATCGCTTCCAACCAAGTTCTATCTTTCAGGCCGTTACGAGTTGGTCAAAAACTTAAGTGTTGGCGCCTTATTTTTTGGAGAAAATTTCCGGGATCGCTTTTCCGCCGGAATGACGGCTGCCCTCAATAAGGATTTTGGCAAGTGGCTGAGTACCTCATTTACCTATACGGTCTCCAATCGATCGTATAATAATATCGGGCTTGGATTGTCATTTAACTTGTCCCCGGTACAGCTATATGTGGTTGGCGATAACCTGCTCATGGCCCCTGTTTCCCTGGTAGCCGGCCAGAGTCTTAACGACTACGTGAACAACTCACAACTCATAACACTCCGCGCTGGACTGAACTTGGTGTTTGGCTGGGACAAGGGGTTGATCAGGAAAGACAAGACCAATGATAATAGCCATAACCCCAAGCAGAAGGGTCCTAAGACTAAATCAAAGAATACATTCGGTCGCTCACCGGTAAAGAAAAGGTAAGATTTCCTTTTCGTACGCGAGACTAAAATAACCAACATCGAATAACGAACACCGAATAGCGAAGTGAGCGTGCTCTAACCTTCGTTATTGGATATTCTGTGTTGGATATTGGATATTTTCAAGACTGACCTTCGTGCATGATAATCTGTTCAACGTAGACCAAAATATCCTACATCGAATACCGAACACCGAATTTAGAAGTGAGCGTGCGCTAACCTTCGTTATTGGATATTCCGTGTTGGATGCTGGATATTTTTCTAGTCCTAACTGCCGCAGGCTTCACATTCATCCGGATTATCCAGTGAACACGCCATGTCCGAGCGCTTTTGCTCCTCGGCATAAGTCTCATACGGGATTGCCTGCTGGCTCTCCTGAATTACGGCCGCCAGCGCACCCATTGGAACTCCGGTTGCCTCAATTGCGGCAACAGGCTTACCCACTTCAACTTCTGGCTGCTGCATGGAGGCTTTGTCAACCGTAAACTTGATGGCATCGGCTGCCGCCGTAGAACGCAAATAGTACATGCCCGTCTTCAGTCCTTTCTTCCATGCATAGAAGTGCATCGAAGTCAGCTTTCCAAAGTTTGGATTCGTGATGTGAATGTTCAGGCTTTGCGACTGGCAGATAAATGCACCACGGTCGGCCGACATATCAATGATTGCCTTTTGAGATATTTCCCAAACGGTCTTATAGATGTCCTTGATGTTTTGCGGTATCTCGGGGATTCCTTGAACGGAGCCGTTGGCGCCGATCAGTTTTTGTCGCATGGAATCGCTCCAAAGTCCCAAGCTCATCAAGTCACGCATCAGGTGCTTGTTCACCACAATGAAATCACCAGACAATGTGCGGCGGGTATAGATGTTTGAGGTATATGGTTCAAAGCATTCGTTGTTTCCCAGGATCTGCGAGGTGGATGCAGTTGGCATCGGAGCCAGCAACAAAGAGTTGCGAACCCCATGCTGTTTTACATCCCGCTTAAGCTGATCCCAGTTCCAACGACCGGATGAAGGTGTAACGCCCCACATGTCAAACTGGAAAATCGCTTTTGAGACAGGTGACCCCTTAAAGGTCTCATACGGCCCAAGCTGCTTTGATAATTCCATGGATGCCTCCATGGCACCATAGTAGATCGTTTCGAAGATATCTTGATTTAGCCCGCGTGCTTCTTCCGAATCAAAAGGCATCCGGAGGAGAATAAATACATCGGCCAGGCCTTGAACACCGAGACCGATTGGACGGTGCCGCATGTTGGAGCGTTTAGCTTCTGCAACAGGATAGTAGTTGACATCAATCACCTTGTTCAGGTTCTTGGTGGCCACCTTGGTAATTTCGTATAACGCCTGGTGATCAAATTTTCCTTCGGCTGTAACAAACTTCGGAAGTGCGAGCGAGGCGAGGTTACACACGGCAATCTCATCGGCGGAGGTGTACTCCATGATCTCCGTGCACAAGTTGCTCGACTTGATCGTGCCCAGGTTCTTCTGGTTTGACTTGCGGTTGGCAGCATCCTTATACAGAATGTAGGGCGTACCGGTTTCGATCTGCGACTCCAGCACTTCGAACCACAGGTCCTGTGCCTTTATTTGCTTGCGGAATTTTCCTTCCTTTTCGTATTTCTCATAAAGCCGCTCGAAATCCTCGCCGTAGCAGTCAGCCAGACCCGGAGCTTCGTTGGGGCAGAATAAAGACCACATTTCATTGGCTTCGACCCGCTTCATGAACAAGTCGGGTATCCACATGGCATAGAACAGGTCGCGGGCCCGCATTTCTTCCTTTCCATGGTTTTTCTTGAGGTCAAGGAAGTCGAACACATCGGCGTGCCAGGGTTCGAGGTACACGGCGAAACTGCCTTTGCGCTTACCGCCTCCTTGGTCGACATAACGCGCAGTCATATCAAAGTTGCGGAGCATCGGTACGATCCCATTGGATGTTCCACCGGTTCCTTTGATGTAAGATCCTTTTGCGCGTACGTTATGAATGCTCAAGCCTATACCGCCGGCCGACTGTGAAATCTTGGCGCAGTTTTTCAGCGTATCGTAAATCCCGTCAATGCTGTCGTCCTTCATGGTTAACAGGAAGCACGAAGATAATTGAGGCTTAGGCGTCCCGGCGTTGAATAGGGTCGGAGTGGCATGGGTGAACCACTTTTCCGACAACAGGTTGTAGGTCTCTATCGCGGCAGGGATATCCTCCCCGTGAATGCCTACAGCGCAGCGCATGAGCAGGTGCTGAGGGCGCTCCACCACTTTGCCGTCGATCCGCATCAAGTACGAGCGCTCCAGGGTCTTGAACCCGAAGTAGTCGTAGCTGAAATCGCGGTCATAGAAGATGGCCTCATCCAGTTCCGCAGCATGGGCCTTGATTACTTTCCAGGTTTCCTTGGAGATCATGGGCGCATTCTGGCCGGTCTTGGCATCCACGTGCTGATACAGCCTTTTCATGGAGTTGGAGAACGACTTGCTGGTGGTTTTGTGAAGGTTAGACACTGCTATCCGGGCTGCCAGCTTGGCGAAGTCCGGGTGGCGGGTCGTCATCGTAGCGGAAATCTCGGCGGCGAGGTTATCCAGCTCATGTGTAGAAACTCCGTCGAAGAGGCCATTGATGACTTTCATGGCCACTTCAACTGGATTTACAAGTTTTGGATCGAGGCCGTAGCAGAGTTTTTTGATCCGGGATGTGATTTTATCGAACTTGACAGACTCTCTGTGTCCGTCACGCTTCAGTACGAGCATGTCCTGGGGTAGTTAGGGTGTAATAACAGTTTAAAAAATGGTTTCAAAAGGTAACTAAAAATCTTCATTCAAAGAAAATTTAGGGGATTCATCTTTTGTTTCTGTGCTTTTCATGACGCCTGCTTTCTGGTATTCGGCAACGCGCTTTTCAAAGAAATTGGTTTTTCCACGCAGGGAGATCATTTCCATGAAATCAAAGGGGTTGGTGGCGCCGTAGATTTTCTGGCCCACCAGCTCGTTCAGGAGGCGGTCGGCGACAAATTCTATGTATTGGCACATCAGCTGGGCATTCATGCCAATCAGGTTCACGGGGATCGCATCGGTCACAAACTCTTGCTCAATCTTGACCGCATCCCGGATGATCTCAATCACGCGTTCTTCCGGCAGGCGGTTGACCACGTGCTTGGTATAGAGATGGCAGGCGAAGTCACAATGCAGTCCTTCATCCCGGGAGATCAATTCATTAGAGAAGCTCAGTCCGGGCATCAGGCCGCGTTTCTTCAACCAGAAGATTGAGCAGAATGATCCGGAGAAGAAAATACCCTCCACGGCAGCAAACGCCACAAGGCGTTCCTGGAAGTTTCCATTGCTGATCCAGCGCAGCGCCCAATCGGCTTTCTTCTTTACGCATTCCAGCGTATCCACGGCGTGAAAGAGGTTATCCTTTTCCTTTGGATCTTTAACATAGGTATCGATCAATAAGGAATAGGTCTCGGAGTGGATATTCTCAATGGCAATCTGAAATCCATAGAAGAATTTCGCCTCCGTGTATTGGACTTCAGCGATAAAGTGCTCGGCCAGGTTTTCGTTGACGATGCCGTCGCTTGCGGCAAAAAAGGCCAATACATGCGTTACAAAGTGTTTTTCGCCATCGTTGAGGTTGGCCCAGTCGCGCAAATCGTGGCTCAGATCAATTTCTTCGGCAGTCCAGAAACTAGCTTCTGCCTGCTTGTAAAACCTCCAAATGTCGTGGTGACGGATGGGAAAAAGGACGAAACGGTCTTTGTTCTCTCTCAGGATAGGTTCGTCCGAAACGGGGTGGCTCATGGGCAAGTCTTTATATCTTCTTAAATAGCTCGTTCTACTTCTGTTGCCCCTGCACGTCTGAACTTCTAATCGACGGTCTCTCATTCACGATCAGTGATTCGAGTTCGGCAAATAGTTGATTGGGAACAGACAAATATTTGAAATGCACCCTACATATCAAAGGGCATGATTCGACGCCTCCTTCCGATTTTTTTCAAGGTTGGTTGATGGGGCGTAGGCTTAACAATTCATTCTCATTCACTTACCGATCAAGTGGAAAGTGAAGTCTGAGTGAATAAATTTTTATAAAAATTTTTGACTTGAAAACTTGCATATGACAGGGCTCCCGACCCAGGTACAGGGCCTGGTCTGAAAGCACCTCTCCTTGTCGCTTTGGCGGAGCATCTGATTGGCCTATTTTGGCCAATTTAGGGCATTTTGAAGAGCAGATTGGTTTTTCCGCCATCGTCTTCTATCTTTGCAGTCCATTTTTAAAAACCAACTGTCATGTACGCTGTAGTGGATATCGCAGGCAAACAATTCAAGGTCGAGAAAGACCAGTATCTGTATGCTCCCCGTCTGGAAGCAGAGGTGGGCGCCTCTGTTGAATTTGACCGTGTGTTGTTGATCGACGCAGACGGCAAGGTTCAAGTAGGGATGCCAACCATCAAAGGGGCATCCATTTCATGCAAAGTCCTCGAGCAGGTGAAGGATGACAAGGTGATTGTCTTCAAAAAGAAGCGCCGGAAAGGATACGCCAAGAAAAATGGGCACCGCCAGCAATTCACAAAGATTCAGGTAGAAAGCATTAGCAGCAAGTAAGATACTCAGCATCACTCATCACACTCATTAAAGGTCATGGCACACAAAAAAGGGGAAGGTAAAGTAAAGAACGGCCGCGAGTCAGAGAGCAAACGGCTTGGAATCAAGGTATTTGGAGGTCAGAAAGTTATCGCCGGCAACATCATTGTTCGCCAGCGTGGAACCAAGCACCACCCGGGCCGCAACGTAGGCATGGGTAAGGATCATACCCTGTTTGCGTTGACTGCAGGCACCGTGGCATTCAAGAAGGGAAGGGCAGACAAGTCCTTCGTCTCAGTGGTTGCGGAAGCCTAACAACTGTTTATTGAGATTTTGAAGCACCCACTGGGTGCTTTTTTTATGTTCACACTGGGGTATTTTTCAGGCCAGGCTGAGTTCCGCAATGGCATTTATTTGTCCCCTTTTACCAACTTTCAAGGCCTTTCTACCCTTAAAAGGTGTACTTTCTTTGCCCCGCAATCGGTAGCGGCCACAGAAAATTTTAACAAATACTTAACGTGGTATTTCCTTTATTAACTTTTGGTCCTATTTTTAACCCTCAAATCAATTTAACCTAAACCAAAACTTATGAAGAAGTTTTTACTGTTGTGCTTCTCATTCGTATTTGTCACCAGCATGGTCTGGGCGCAAGAACGAGTGGTTTCAGGCAGGGTGACGGCCCAAGAGGATGGGTCATCATTGCCAGGCGTTAACGTATTGCTCCGTGGCACTACAAACGGTACCGTTACCGACACAGACGGGAATTTTAAGCTAAGCGTGCCCGCAACTGGCGGAACCTTGGATTTCTCGTTTATTGGCTTTTCCACTGAATCAGTAGACATTGGCGAGCGCACTGTTGTGGACATGGCCCTTGTTCCGGATTCCAAGCAATTGACTGAGGTCATTGTGACGGGTCAAGGATTTGCCAAGGAGAAAAAAGCCCTCGGATATGCCGTGGCGCGGGTTGGCCAGGAGCAGATCGCTGCCCGACCAGTCAACGACATTGGCCGTATTTTGATGGGCAAGATCCCAGGCGTGACCATTAACCCAACAGGGGGAACGGCAGGCACAGGATCCTCAATCAACATCCGAGGATACACGACTATTACCGGTAACACACAACCTCTCTGGGTTGTTGACGGTGTGCCGTTTAGCTCCGCAACCAATGATGCTTCAGGGTTTACAACAGGAGGTACAGCCACATCAACCAGCCGATTCCTTGACCTCGACCCCAACGCGATAGAAAGTATCAACGTATTGAAGGGTCTCGCAGCCACCGTACTTTATGGTGACCAGGGCCGTAACGGTGTTATCTTGGTTAATACCAAGTCCGGAAGCGGTAAGAAGAGAGAGCCAGAAGTAATGTTGCAGCAAAGCATTTCCCAAAGCGAAATTGCCTCTCTGCCTGAAATTAACCAGGACTACGGTGCTGGATTTCAACAGTTGACCAACACGGCTCAGTTCTTTAGCAACTGGGGTGCCAATTATCATGAGATTGACTCAATCGGTCACCCATACCAGTATAATACAGATGCAGTTCGGAGAGACGCTTTCGCCGCTCAGACGATGTTCAAGCGTCTGCCTTTCAAATATTCCTTGAGACTGAACGATTTCTTCCGTAAGGGGATGGTGTCCAATACGTCCGCAACAATTACGGGCGGAACAGATAAACTGGGAATTACGGCTACTGTGGGCTATACCACGGAGCAGGGCTATGCGCCAGGAAACGACTTGAAAAAAGTCAATGCATCCGTCGGCTTTAACGGCTCGATCAGCGATAAGATGTCCTTTCGTTCATCTATCATGTATTCGAATACGGATTTTGCTTCCCCTCCGCTCAACGGCGCAACAGGCGGTGGTGGTGCATTTGGTGGCGTTCCTTCGCTGTACGCCAACTTCCTGTATTCCCCCCCTAACTACAACATCAATGACACCAATTTGTTCCCTTATGAAGTACCTGGGAGCCATAGCATGATGTGGTATCGCGTTGGAAATGACATTCCGAATGCCCGGTGGATTGCCGCGTATACAAAAGAGACGGACATAACCGATCGCATTTTCTCCAGCAATACGTTGACTTACGATTTTAATGACCATACATCACTTTCCTATCGTGTTGGTTATGATGCGTTTACACAGCGCCAAAACCGTTCGTACAACAAAGGGATAGGCCCAGCCTATGCTTTTATCAACAACGGGGTTCTGCAGACGCAAACCACTAGTAATACAATTTGGAACCATGACCTTATTTTCAGCTTTGGGAAGGAACTTACTTCTGACTTGAGTCTGAACGCACGTGTCGGGGTCAATGCCCGAAATGACTACACTATTCGGGATGGTGCTTATTCTGAGGGCCAGGTTGTATTTGGCTTACTTCGCCACAGCAACTTTACTACCGCTTCGACCCGATCGGGCTTTGACGGTCGTTCCTTTTATCGCACAGTAGAGCAGCAACGGTATGGAGTCTATGGAGATTTCCAGTTAGACTTCAAGAACTTCCTATTCGTCAACCTGGCGGGACGGAATGACTGGACGTCAACTCTCGAGAGCGGCAATAACAGCATCTTCTACCCTAGCGTAAGTGCATCGTTCGTGCTGACAGAGGCCTTCTCATCCATCAAGTCTGACAAGATCAATTTCTTGAAAGTTCGTTTTGGATATGGAACTTCAGCAGGTCTTGGACCTGTCTATGGAACGCGTACCGTGGTTGCGTCTAACCCCCGCGGGTTTGTGGATGCTGCCGGAGGCGTTTATGGCGAGCACACCATCTCCGACCAGTTGGGTAACAGCAAATTGAAACCTGAATTAATCAGTGAAATTGAAGCAGGGATTGAGGGTAAGTTCTTCAATGAGCGAGTCGGCATCGACTTTACTGTCTACAATCGGGGAACAACCGATTTGATCACCAATGCTCCGATTGACCCTGCCACCGGCTATTCTGGAACGTTCCTCAACTTGGGTAAGTTGAGCAATCAGGGAATTGAGCTTGGCTTGACAGGAACTCCTCTTAAGATGAGCGGATTCCAGTGGGATCTGATCTGGAACCTTACAATTGTGCGTCCTGAGGTAGTTACCTTAGGTGCTGGTATCGATCAGGTTGTCCTTGCTGGCTTTACCGACTTAGGAAACTTTGCGGTTCCTGGACGTCCAATGAACATCATCAAAGGTACCGTCATCGCACGCGATCCGAGTGGTCAGAAGATTGTAGGTACAGATGGATTCCATGAAACAAGCCCTATTATCGGCGAGTTGGGTAATCCAAATCCAGACTATATGACCTCGTTGATCAATACGTTCACCTACAAGGGAATTATGCTTTCCGTGCAATTCGACTACCGTAAAGGTGGCAAGATGTATGCCTCAACCCCATCTGCTTTGTTAGCACGTGGTGTGTTAGGGGGTACGGCACAGTTGAATCGCGACCTGGCTTTCATTTTACCAGGGGTCAAGCGTGTTGATACAGACGCCGACGGATCACTGGATGGCTTTGCCAAAAATGACTTCTTGGCTACGGCTGCAGACTACGGATTCAACTCCCAATTCTTTTCTCGAAACGACAACGCTATGTTCGATGCCACAAACATCCGCATGCGCGAAATCTCACTTGGATATACAATTCCTAAGTCAATCCTGAGCAAGACTCCAATCAAGAGTGCTTCTATTACATTGACTGGAAACAACCTTTGGTTTGTTGCCATTGGAGCTCCGAAGTATGTGAATTGGGATCCGGAAGTTGCCAGCTTGGGTGTAAACGCAGGCGCGGGATTTGACTATCTGACTGGTCCGAGTATGAAAAGGTACGGCGCCGTTTTGCGTCTTACATTCTAAAACCTAACACGCAAATTGATATGAAACTATATAAGAAAATCGCATTGGCATGCAGCGTGGTGATCGCAACCTCATGTACACTAGACTTGAGGGAAGACCCCAACGCAGTTCAGCCTAGCCAAGTGCTACCCAGCCTGATATTGAATTCCATGCAGCGAAACCTCGCTGGACTTTTCAATAACGCCAGCGGAAACGGTAGAGCGTTAACCCGCCAAATAAATGCGGGAAGTTCCACGTACCGGCAGTCGATTACGCCCGAAGGGTTTAATGGATTCTGGTCCTCGGCCTATTCCAGCATCTTAAATGATGCGGATCAATTAATCAGGTTAGGCAAACCCAATGGCTATGCCCGTCACACAGGTATAGCACGGATTATCCAGGCTTACACCTTGGTGACTTTGGTTGATTCGTTTGGTGATGTTCCGTTTTCCCAAGCCTTCAAGGGTGACGGTAATTTTAATCCAGGCGTAGATGACCAGGCGGCTTTGTATGCCAGGGCCATCGTTATGCTGGATTCAGCTAAATTGGATTTGACCACGCTGACGACAACCAGTAGCCCACCCGGTTACCAAAGCCCGATTGCGCCCGACGTTTTCGACCAATACTATGGAACCGGAGCAGCTGGCATTAGCGCTTCAGTTGTTAATGCGTTCCCCAAATGGCTGAAATTGGCTAATACGCTGAAGCTGAAGATTTATCTCAACCAAGGATTAGCGACAGAAATCGATGCGTTAATTGCTGATGTGTCAGCTACGGGTGGTTTCATTGGTAATGCAAATGAGAACTTCATTTTCCGCTATGGTACGACTACTGCCGATCCAGATGCACGCCATCCTAGCTTTGTTGGACAATATCCAAACGGTGGTGGTGATTATCAGTCTAACCATCTCATTTGGAGCATGTTCCATGGATATGATGCGACCCAAATTGGTCAGCCTGGCGATCCCCGGATGCGGTTTTATATGTACCGCCAGACCTTGGTCAATAGTACAAGCACGAATGAACTTAGATGCTTGTCAGAGTCACCCCCCTCGCACTATCCGGGCTCAACCGGATCGGCAATTATTGATAACGCAATTGCCGGCAGGTTTCCTATGGGAGTTGCAGCAGCTCATGCAACCAATGATCCTACAGATGTCGCATGGAACCGTACCTTTTGTGTCCCAACTGATAGGGGCTATTGGGGACGCGACCACGTCGATCCGCAGGGTATTCCTCCAGATGGACAGCTTCGCACAGCGTATGGCCCATACCCAGTCGGCGGACGCTTTGACAACAATACAGGTGCAGGAGTTACTGCGACTTTGGGTATGCGTGGCGCAGGGTTTCAGCCTATTATGATGCGCTCTTATGTATCGTTCATGTTGGCCGAAGCCAAATTAACTTTGACTCTAGCTGATGCGACCACGGCACGTACCCGCTTTACGACCGCTCTCAACCAGTCGTTTACCGATGTGCGTGATTGGTCCGTAAATGGAACCTATAGCTCCAGTTCAGTGGCAGCAGGTCCAACAGAGGGGACTGTCATCAATGCATTCTATCCCCTAGGTACTTATAGCGTGGATGTCGCAGCTTACGTTGCAAGCGCACTGGCCGCTTTTGATTTAAGTTTAATAAATGGTGGTGGCCCTGGTAACGGCCTTGGAGACCGCATCCCTGGAACTGCAGTCGACGAGGCAATGAACTATGTGGCTCGTGAGTATTGGATTGCATCGTATGGAAATGGGGTAGAAGCATATAATCTCTACCGCAGAACAGGTATGCCAACTGGAATGCAGCCGGTGATCAATTCGGCTTCAGGACCATTTCCGAGAACCTACTGGTACCCCGCTAACTTTGCCAACCTGAACAACACAGTTGAGCAAAAGCCGGACCTTACCACCAGGGTTTTTTGGAATACCAATACGGCAAACCTTGATTTCTAACCCTTAAGAATTAATCATATGAAAATAAAGAAATATTTATTAGCGGGGACCATGCTTGTGGTTATGGCAATTTCTTGTTCGCCAGACCCAGCCCTCTATCCACTGCCTTATGATGACCGCGCTACGGGTTCTTACCTGCGCGCGTACCAGATTAAGTCCAACACCTGGGATTTAGATGACTTGGCCAACAGTGGCTTTCTGGCCATCTTCGAATCAGTGGACATAAATCTTGGCGCTGACCTGACGGAGATCAAATTTTTTGCTACTCACCGTTCAGGGACTACTGGGTTTATCACCAATGAAGTATTGGTGAAGACACTCGATGCGTCCGCCTTTGCGAAAGTTCCGGAACCAACGTACAGTGACTATTTGCGTTCAACCCCGATTGGTGTTACGGCCACCGAAACATTGGCGGCGTTGAATACGCTTACAGTTGATCCCGATGGTACCTTTGGTGGGAATAACTCACCCTATGGTAACTGCACTGGAATTTTCCCCAAAGTGTGTACCATGGTTGCCTTCCCCGGCTCAGTTGTGGTAGGTGACCGGATTATCTTCCGGATAGCAATTACGGACAAAAAGGGACGTACGTTTACTGTAGTCAATCCGCAGACTTCGGTAACACCTGCGCTTGGCAATCCGAACGATGCAAACGTTACGGCGAACCTTCAAGGTGGTTTGTGGTACTCCAGCCCGATGCTTTTCACGAACCTGATACAGCGTACAACTACTACTGGTAATCCGAATGCCTACACGGGGGATTATAGAATGTCCCAGGTAACGCGTTGGCAGCCTGATCACAATGCTTCTCAGCACCTGTCGTTTCCTCAGGCCTTTATCGATCAATATGCGTTTGGCTCGTCTCCAACGGACTCGTCCCAGGTGGTAACATTGGCTAAGGTCACAGGAGGCCTTCCTACACAGCGTACATTCACGTGTAAGTACAAAGGTCAGACCATCAGCATGGTGATTAACCTGGAAATGGCTATCCTTAACCAAACGGGTGCTGGCGTTACTGCAGCATTGCCCACTATTACAGGGGCTCTTCCAGCCGGCTATGGTTTTCCCGCGGGAACTACTAACACGAACCTGGGTACAGTTCTGGTTCCGTTGATGAACACAACGATTGACTGTACTTCAGTGCGCGAGTATTATATGGTTACTCCGTTAGGTGGAACATATAATGGTGTTCTTTCAGCACCGGCTATATTGCCTTGGGGCCTGCCTCGTTCGGTAGTGCCTAACAGAGGTGTTTACCGCTCTGACTTAACAGGATTAACCCCCGGTACCGTGTTCACTATTGGATTGGATGACGACTCGGATGAGTACGGCCGCAGAAATGGATACTGCAACTGGTACACTCGGATTCAGTTGACTCTTACGAAGCTATAATTCTTCGAAGGAGATCCTAAAGAGAAGCCGTTCCGAAAGGGACGGCTTTTTTTGTGTGGTCCAATTCCCACGGTTAGCAACATGTCGCCCCTCTGGGCTAGCACTTGGGCAAACTATTTAGGGATTGCAAACGGACTGGCTACTGCGGTGGTCAACAGCCTCAATTCTGAAGCATTCGAAGCAGGAGGGTGAGGCGGGTCTTCAGGTTTCTGCGATCAATGATGAAATCGAGGAAGCCGTGGTCAAGCACGAACTCCGCACTTTGAAATCCTTCTGGAAGACTTTTGCCGATCGTTTCGCGGATCACCCGAGGGCCGGCAAACCCAATCAGGGAGCCGGGCTCGGCTATATTGAAATCGCCAAGCATGGCATAGGATGCAGTTACGCCACCGGTCGTTGGATCGGTAAGCAAGGAGATATATGGAATCTTAGCCTCGTCGAGTAGCGCGATCTTGGCTGCGGTCTTAGCCATTTGCATCAGCGATAACCCCGCTTCCATCATGCGGGCGCCTCCGGAGCGTGAGATCATGAGGAATGGAATTTTGTGCTTCAGGCTATGATCCATGGCCCTGGCAATTTTTTCTCCAACGACAGAACCCATAGATCCCCCAATGAAGATGAAGTCCATGCAGGCCACCGTGATTTCCAAGCCATTCATTTTTCCATAGGCAGTCCGAACAGCGTCTTTCAACTCGGTCTTGGCTTGTGATTCCTTAATGCGCTTGGGATACGGTCTGGTATCCGTGAACTTCAGCGGATCGCCAGACTCCATGTTTTCGTCGAGTTCAGTGAACTCGTTACTGTCAAACAAAATTTCGAAGTATTCGCGGGATCCAATCTTGACGTGGTATTCTTCTTCCGGCACTACATATGCATTGTTCTTGAGCTCACGGGTGTGAACAATCTTCCCGGCCGGGGACTTAAACCACAAGCCGTCCGGAACTTCACGTTTTCCTTCGGTGGGAGTAAGTATTCCTTTATCGGTGCGTTTGAACCAGGGCATTAATTATGTGGTGATGTGTTGAATTGGTGAAATTGATATGCTTACGTGCCAAGTTGTTAGCGTGTTAAGTAACTAGTGATGTCAGGCGAGAGTTATGGTTTTGTCGAGGTAGACATCCTGGATGGCGTTCAGGATTTCAACGCCTTCTTTCATGGGGCGCTGGAATGCTTTTCGCCCGGAAATCAGGCCCATGCCCCCTGCGCGCTTATTGATGACTGCCGTGCGCACCGCTTCTTGCATATCGCTGGCGCCTTTGGACTCACCACCTGAATTGATTAGCCCAGCTCTTCCCATGTAGCAATTGAGCACTTGATAACGACAGAGATCAATTGGATTTTCTGAAGTGAGATCAGTATAAATGCGTTCATCTAGTTTCCCATACGAACTGCCGCCCGTATTTAGGGCCTTAAATCCCCCGTTGTTGGAAGGGAGTTTCTGCTTGATGATATCTGCTTGAATGGTGACGCCAAGGTGATTGGCTTGCCCTGTGAGGTCTGCTGAAACATGATAATCTACACCGTCTTTCTTGAAGGCATTGTTTCGGGTGTAACACCACAGGATGGTGGCCATACCCAATGCATGTGCCTCTTCGAAGGCCCTGGCAACTTCAATAATCTGCCGGGTCGATTGGTCAGAACCAAAATAGATCGTAGCTCCCACAGCGACAGCACCCAGGTTCCAGGCCTCGCGCACAGATCCAAACATGATCTGGTCGGCCTTGTTGGGATAGGTGAGAAGCTCGTTGTGATTAATTTTTACGATGAACGGAATCTTGTGAGCGTAGGTCCGGGACATGAACCCCAGAGTTCCAAACGTGGTTGCTACCGCATTGCATCCGCCTTCCATAGCGAGCTTGATAATATTTTCCGGATCGAAATAGATAGGGTTCTTGGCAAAGGAAGCACCTGCGCTGTGCTCTATGCCTTGATCAATAGGAAGAATAGATAGAAATCCAGTTCCTCCTAATCGGCCGGATCCAAACAATGCACCAAGGCTTCTCAGCACTTGTGTGTTTCGGTCGCTGGGGACGAAAATCTTGTTAATAAAATCAGGGCCAGGGACGTGGAGTTGTGCGCTGGATACCGTCTTGCTTTTGTAGGTTAAAAGCGAATCCGCCTCATTTCCCAAGAGTTCGCGAAGGTTTGCTGTTGCCATAGTTGAATTAAGAAGGAAGGCAAATATAGGTCTGGGGGGTATGGATTCCAACTGTTCAAGCACCATGGAAACCTATGAAAAAGCCCAATCTGTGCTCAGATCGGGCTTTTCTTGACTTACAGCAGGAGGCTACTTCGCTTGAAGTGTCGCCAATTTTTCTTTTATCCGTGCAGACTTGCCCTGACGGCCTTTCAAATAGAACAGTTTCGCTCTTCTTACCTTTCCAGCTTTAACAAATTCAATCTTGTCAATGCTAGGGCTTACAATAGGGAAAATGCGTTCTACGCCAACGCCGTTAGATACCTTCCTAACGGAAAAAGATTCACCGTTGGTGCCTTTTCCGCGACGGTACAATACGACGCCCTGGTACTGCTGAACACGCTCTTTATTTCCTTCGCTGATCTTTACGTGAACGTTGATCGTGTCCCCAGCCTTGAAATCCGGGTGAGCGGAGCGCTTTCCAGCCAACTCCTGTTCTGCTATCTTGATTAGATCGACCATATTCGTTTCGTTTTAAAAATGGACTGCAAAGATAGGAAAGGGAAGGCAGTCGGCAAGGGCTTAATTGAAATAGACCGTCAGGGGCTAGTCGCCCTGGATAAGGTCAGGACGGCGTTTTTTAGTCCTTTCTAGGGCATTTTCGTACCTCCAGTCCTCAATCTTTGCAGTGTTCCCAGACAACAGGATCCCGGGGACTGTCCACCCCTGATAGTCAGAAGGCCGGGTATACACAGCAGGTGCCAACACCCCATCCTGGAAGGAGTCTGTTAGGGCTGAGGATTCATCGGATAGAACTCCAGGGATGAGCCGGATGACAGCGTCAGAAAGGACAGCTGCTGCCAGTTCCCCACCAGACATCACGTAGTCTCCGATGCTGATTTCTCGGGTAATTAAGTGCTCACGGACCCGCTCATCAACGCCCTTGTAATGACCGCACAAGAGAATGAGGTTTTCTTTTAGACTAAGTTGATTGGCCAGTGACTGGGTTAGCAATTCGCCATCCGGACTCATGTAAATGATTTCGTCGTAAGGGCGTTGGGATGTCAGGGACTGGATACATCGATGAATGGGCTCTATCATCATCACCATCCCTGCGCCACCACCAAAGGCATAGTCATCGGTGGTGCGATGCGGGTCGACAGTATATTCACGCAAATCGTGAATAGCTACGTTGACCAGGTTCTTGTCAATTGCCCGCTTGAGGATCGAATCATTGAACGGGCTTTCAAGCAACCTCGGCAAACAGGTAATAATGTCGATTCTCATATTCCGAAATTACGGAAAAGCCAGCGGCTAAATTTCAAGGAACCCATCGGGGAGTTCGACCATAAATTTCTTTTTGGCCTTGTTCAGGTTCTTGATGAAGGGGCCATTGAGGGGGATCATGATCTCCCTGCCCAGGTAATTAACAATCAGATGGCGGTTTGCTCCTGTTTCAAGCACTTCCTTGACGTAGCCCAAGGGGCCGTGAAAAACATCATTTACTTCGAAGCCAGCGACCTCATCACCATAGAATTCGCCACGGGACAAGGCCGGGCGATGTTCTTTTGAGATGTAGACACTGGAACCGGTCAACTCGGCCGCCGCCTCGGCAGAATTTACGTCTTCAAGCTTTACATAGGCTTTTATGCCCTTTGTTGATGCGGAATGGATGAAATAGGGGACTAACTGGTTTCTGAGCTCAAGGAAAACCGAAGCTAAACCGCCTAGATCGGGACAATCGGGCGAAAGTGAAAGGGTGACTTCTCCCTTCAGGCCGTGGGTCTTCATGACGTATGCGATCTTAAAACAAGCCTCGACTTTCATAAGAAATGGCGCAGTAGGGTGATAAAAAAAATGCCAACACAACGTGTTGGCATGGTATGTTGTTTAATTGGTTCAGGCCTGGGCCTCGGGAGCCTGTTCCGGAGTTGGCGGGGCGGCAGGCGCTTCGACCACAGGGGCCTCAGCTACCGGAGCTTCGACAACCGGGGCTTCTACGGTCTCCACCGGAGCTTCCTCAACAGCGGCTTCTACAACAGCAGGCGCGGCTGCAGCAACTGCGGCTGCTTCTGCAGCTTGTGCTTTCTTGCGAATGGATTCCGTGCGGGCCTCCTTGATTTTTGTTTCAGCTGCCTTGCGGGCGGTGGCCGCATCCTCTTTGGCTTTACCGACTGTATCCTTCTTAGACTGAATCTTATTCTCTTTTTCGAGTTTCCAGTCAGCCAATTTCTGATCGGCTTGTTCCTGGGTTAGCGCGCCTTTTACGACACCAATCTGCAGATGGCGCTTCAGCATGACCCCGCGGTATGACAGCATGGCCTTTACGGTATCTGAAGGCTGAGCTCCATTCATGAGCCAGCTAAACGCGCGTTCTTCATTTAGCTTGATCGTTGCGGGAATAGTAAGGGGATCGTAGGTACCGATTTTCTCGATGAACTTTCCGTCTCTCGGGGACCTGGAATCGGTCACCACCACATCATATTTTGCCAGTCTTTTGCGGCCTCGGCGGGCCAATCTGATCTTAACAGCCATTTTTCTCTCTTTTTAAAGGTTGGAACTCGTCCGTTTTTTAAAGGACTGCAAAGGTAGCAGATTTTGCCTTTTGACCAACTAGTACGCCAAAATCCCTTGAAGGGCGCTTTGAATAGGGAAACAATCTCTTTCTACACCAGCGGCCAGACATCATAATTGAATAAGCGAGTATAAGATTTTTTAATGATAAAGTCGATATATACATTTGTTTCCTTACCCCTTCGTCTATGGACAAATACTCCTACATCTCGAATGCTGACAGCAGTTATACGGACCAACTGTATGAAAATTACAAGAAGGATCCCAATTCGGTAGATGTAACCTGGCAGAAGTTTTTTGAGGGATATGACTTTTCGCAACAGCGGTATGGAGATCAACCTGTTGCGGCAGGTGAAGGGATAAGCATCAAAGAAACTCAAGTCCGAACGCTCATCCATGCCTATCGGTCTCGGGGGCATCTGAAATCGCGTACCAATCCGGTTCGCGAACGTCGCGACCACAAAGTATCCCTTGAGCATACTTCCTATGGGCTTACAGATGCGGACTTAGACACCGAGTTTGATGTTGGAGCAGAAATCGGCTTGGGGCGCGCAACGCTTAGGAAGATTGTCGAGAAGTTGAAAACGGTCTACCTCGGACCAATCGGATTTGAATATAGTTACATTCGAAATCAAGAGCTCTTTGATTGGTTTATTCAGAAGTGTGAAAAGGAATACTATACTTACTCTCCCTCCGGAGAGGAGAAGAAAAGTATCCTGGCCAAACTTAATGAAGCCGTTGTCTTCGAGAACTTCTTGCACACCAAGTTTCTAGGCCAGAAGCGATTTTCTCTAGAAGGTGGTGAGACCACGATTCCGGCTCTTCAGACAATCATCAATACCGCTGCCGCTATGGGCGTCAAGGAAGTGGTTATTGGAATGGCCCATCGGGGTAGGCTCAATGTGCTCTCCAATATACTTGGCAAGACGTACGAGCAGATCTTCACTGAATTTGAAGGCAATGTGAGCCCCGACCTGACGATGGGCGATGGGGATGTTAAATACCATCTTGGCTACGCCAGCGTTATCAATACACCGTCTGGCAATAAGATTTATGTGAAGCTCACACCGAATCCTTCACACCTGGAGGTAGTCGATTCGCTGGTGCTCGGATATACCCGTGGCCAGATCGATGATGAACATAAGGGCGCACTGACCAAAGCAATGGCCATTCTTCTGCACGGTGATGCGGCGGTGGCAGGGCAAGGTATTGTCTATGAATTGGTGCAGATGTCTGGGTTGGAAGGGTATACTACCGGCGGGACCATTCATTTCGTTATCAATAATCAGGTAGGGTTCACTACAGACTACGAGGATGCGCGAACAGCGATCTATTGTACCGATGTTGCCAAAATCATTGACGCTCCTGTGTTGCATGTAAATGGCGACGATGCGGAAGCAGTGACATTTTGCTCGCAGCTTGCGGTGGAGTACAGGCAAAAATTTGGCAAGGATATCTTCATTGACATGCTCTGCTATCGGCGGCATGGCCACAATGAAAGCGATGAGCCCAAGTTCACCCAGCCAAAACTATACAACCTCATCGCGAAGCACCCCAACCCGCGCGAAGTGTATGTAAAGAAGCTGATTGAGCGTGGCGATGTAGATGCTGCCCTGGCCGATGAAATGGACAAGGGGTTCCGCAACCAGCTGCAGGACAGGCTTAACGAGGTAAAGCAAAAGCCGCTACCCTACAAGCCGCAGAAACTGGAGGAGGAATGGGAGAAAATGGAGCGGGCAAAACCAGGTGATTTCGAAAAATCTCCGGCCACGAGCGTTACACAAGCCACGCTGGACAAAGTCGGAAAGGCGCTCACTACCATTCCACAAAATTTCAAAGCGCTCAAGCAAATTGAGAAACTCTTAAAAGACCGCAAGGCGGCATTTTTTGAAGATAAGGTACTCGGATGGGCAGAAGCGGAGTTGCTGGCTTACGGTTCGCTGTTAGCCGAAGGGACGCCGGTCCGTATGTCGGGCCAGGATGTCAAGCGCGGCACCTTTTCACACCGCCATGCGTATTTCTTTGATGCCAACACGAATGAACCGTATTGCGGCATCGATCACGTTCAGGAAGGTCAGGAGAAGTTCCACATCTTCAATTCGCTGCTTTCTGAGTTTGGCGTTCTTGGATTTGAGTATGGATACGCCATGTCTAACCCGCACGCGTTGGTGATCTGGGAGGCTCAGTTCGGAGATTTTGTCAACGGTGCCCAAGTGATGATCGACCAGTTTATTTCCAGCGCCGAATCGAAATGGCAGCGTATGAATGGTCTAGTCATGCTACTTCCGCACGGATATGAAGGGCAAGGCCCGGAACACTCTAGCTGCCGCCCGGAGCGATTCCTGCAGTTGGCCGCTGAATACAATATGATTGTCGCCAATCCCTCGACCGCAGCGAACCTGTTCCACCTATTGCGCCGTCAGGTTGCCTGGACTTTCCGTAAACCATGCATTGTGTTTTCACCTAAATCGCTACTACGCCATCCCTCCGTTGCGTCGCCCGTCAAGGAATTTATCAGCGGTGTTTTCCAGGAAGTCATTGATGATTCCAGTGTAGTCGCGAAAGATGTCAAGCGGGTGGTACTTTGCTCCGGAAAGATATTCTATGACCTGCTGGATGTTCAGACCAAGCGGAAAGTGAAAGATGCAGCCGTGGTACGCATTGAACAATTGTATCCCTTCCCAGAGAACCAGATACTTGCGGTGTTTAAGAAATACAAAGGAGCTAAAGTGCTGTGGGTGCAGGAGGAACCGGCGAACATGGGGCCGCTGTCCTTCATTCAGCGCATGATGCCCAAACAGCCAATAGAATTTATTTCACGGAAGCCGAGTGCGTCACCGGCTACAGGATACTCCAAGGTTCACAAAGCAGAACAAGAGAAAATTGTCAATCAGGCATTTGAATTGTAATTCGACTGTTGTTTTTATTTAGTCACCCTTAACGCTCAATCTCATGGCTTTTCAAGTTAAAGTACCCACGGTTGGAGAATCTATCTCCGAAGTAACGATTGCGAACTGGACAAAAAAGGACGGCGATGCCGTGAAGATGGACGAAGTGATTGCCGAACTGGAGTCCGACAAGGCCACATTTGAATTGACGGCCCCGCAGGCTGGTGTATTGAAGATTATCAAGCAAAAAGGAGATACCGTTCCAATTGGCGAATTGATTTGTGAGATTGAAGGATCGGGCGCTCCTGCATCGGTAAAACCGGAGCCGAAAGCGTCAACTCCCACAGCCCCTCCGGTGGCTACTCCGGCTCCAACATCAACCGCGCCTTCCGTCTCTGCACCCAAGTCCACCGGTGTTATAAAGGATATGAAAGTTCCAACGGTTGGAGAATCAATTACCGAGGTGACATTATCAACTTGGCTTAAAAAGGACGGCGATTTTGTCAAACTGGATGAAGTGATAGCTGAAGTGGAGTCTGACAAGGCCACGTTTGAATTGCCTGCCGAAGCAAATGGGATTTTAAGGATCGTAGCACAAGAAAAAACGACCCTACCGATTGGTGGGCTGATCTGCCGGATTGAAGTGATGGATGGCGTGCCTGCAGGGGCAACGCCAAAACCATCAACTTCGGTGAGTTCATCTTCTCCTGCTTTGGCTGGGGCTGCGTCATACGCTGCGGGCACACCATCGCCAGCAGCCGCGAAAATTTTGGATGAAAAAGGAATGGCAGCCGGCCAGGTAGCGGGCACAGGCGTGGGAGGGAGAATCACCAAAGACGATGCCGTAAAAGCGGCACCCTCAACGGCCAAGCCAGCAGCGGCACCCCTCGCGGCACCGGTCTTAAGTTCCGGCGTTTCGCGCAATCAGCGCCGGGAGAAGATGAGCTCCCTTCGCAAGACCATTGCCCGCCGACTCGTGGCTGTTAAGAATGAGACTGCCATGCTCACAACCTTTAATGAGGTTGACATGAAACCGGTGATGGAGTTGCGTTCGAAATACAAGGAATCGTTTAAGGAGAAATATGGAGTGGGACTGGGTTTCATGTCCTTCTTCACCAAGGCGATTTGCATTGCCCTCAAAGAATTTCCTTCCGTAAACGGTTCTATTGACAAAGACGAGGTAATCTATCATGACTATTGTGATATCTCGATAGCTGTTTCCACCCCTCGTGGATTGGTCGTGCCCGTTATCCGTAATGCAGAGGCCCTAACCTTTGCGCAAATTGAAAGTGAAGTTGTGCGCCTGGCTACGAAAGGTCGCGACGGAAAGCTTTCCATTGAAGAAATGACGGGAGGAACATTTTCAATTACCAATGGTGGGGTGTTCGGCTCGATGCTATCAACCCCGATCATCAATCCACCACAGTCTGCTATCCTGGGCATGCATAATATTGTGGAGCGTCCCATTGCCAAAAATGGCGAGGTGATAGTTCGACCTATCATGTATCTGGCCCTTTCGTATGATCACCGGATCATCGACGGCAGGGAATCGGTGAGCTTCCTTGTGCGGGTGAAAGAGATGCTGGAAGATCCAGGTCGTCTTATTCTCGGAGTTTGAAATCAAAAGTTATGCAATACAACGTCATTGTTATTGGTTCAGGCCCCGGTGGTTACGTGGCCGCCATCCGATGCGCTCAGCTCGGCATGAAGACCGCGATCATCGAGAAATACGATACGCTTGGTGGCACGTGCCTCAATGTGGGATGCATACCCTCCAAAGCCTTGCTTGACTCCTCCGAGCATTTTATCAATGCCAAAGATCATTTTAAAACCCACGGCATTGATATTTCGGAGCCCAAGGCAAACATCGGGCAGATGATCAAGCGGAAGAGCGAAGTTGTAAAATCAAACGTCGAGGGAATTGCCTTCCTGATGAAGAAGAATAAAATCGACGTTCATACGGGGGTTGGTTCATTTGTTGACAAGAACAGCATCCGGGTAACATCGGCGGATGGAAAGTCAACCACCTTGACCACGGAAAAAGTGGTTATCGCCACGGGATCAAAGCCGACGGCGCTTCCGTTTGCGCCCTTCGACAAAAAGCGAATCATCTCCAGTACAGAGGCATTGGAGCTGAAAGAAATTCCGAAACATCTGATCGTTATCGGTGGAGGCGTGATTGGTATGGAGTTGGGTTCTGTCTACGCCCGACTTGGCTCCAAGGTGTCTGTAGTCGAATTCCTTGACGGCTTGATTCCAACCATGGATGCAACACTGGGTAAAGAATTGCAGAAGTCGACAAAAAAACTGGGAATGGAATTCTACTTGGGTCATAAAGTGACCGCGGTTGAAAACAAAGGCAAGGAAGTTGTGCTCAAGGCGGAGCCTAAGAACGGTGGCGCAGTCGTAACACTAACCGGAGATTACTGCCTTGTGAGTGTTGGCCGGAAGCCCTATACCGACGGTCTCGGTCTCGATAAAATTGGTGTTGAGTTGGACAAAGGAAAAATACCAGTCAACGATCACCTGCAAACAAAGATACCAACCATTTTTGCCATTGGGGATGTCGTTCGCGGAGCTATGCTCGCGCACAAGGCTGAAGAGGAGGGCGTGCTGGTGGCTGAGCAGATGGCCGGCCAGAAGCCGCATATCAACTACTTGCTAATTCCGGGAGTAGTGTATACATGGCCGGAAGTGGCAAGTGTTGGGTATACAGAAGAACAGCTCAAGGCGGATGGCCGCAGCTATAAATCAGGGTCCTTTCCCTACAAAGCACTTGGCCGTGCCCGTGCCAGTATGGATTTGGATGGTTTGGTAAAAGTTCTGGCGGACAAAACCACCGATGAAATTTTGGGTATTCACATCATCGGAGCGCGTGCGGCCGACATGATAGCGGCTGGCGTTGTCGCGATGGAATTCCGGGCTTCAGCAGAAGATGTTGCCCGGATGTCGCATGCGCATCCTACCTATATGGAAGCCGTCAAAGAAGCGTGTCTTGCTGCGACTGCCAACCGGCCGATACATCTTTAGTGGTCGTTGGTAGTTGATCGGTGTCGGACGACTCAGGAAAGTCATATTCTTATTCTCCTTGGGTTATTTCTGAACAGACCGGGATTCCATCCACGAACAACCCATAGCGCGTAACTAACAACGAATTACGAAAGCCATCGCGACAGGACATACGCCCGTATTGCGATAGCTCCAACCAGCAGCAAGAGCACGGGGTGCATTTGCTGAGGCAGAAAGACCCATACCCCGAGCAGCACGACCGAAGCCAGGGCGATCACACGGAAATACGTACGTAAGAAAGGGCGAGTCCTCTTGCTTAGTACGCCCAAGACGACCAGGTGAGTTGGCAATGCCCAAAGCAAATTGAAATTCTTTGCAGCGGCAGCATGATCGGTAGCTGTCCAAAGCAAAAGCAGGAGAACGCCAACAGCCCCCAGCAGGGTGAACAATACAGTATCAAACCAATGCGATGCCTTTTTCCTTTTCAAGTCATAATAACTTAAGCCGAGTGTAAGGGCAAAGAAGCCTCCCAATGCCATCCAAGGACTTACCGGGGCTTTGGATACTTTTATCGGGGCATTCACAAAGGCGGGGACCTTCTTTTTGACCAGGGGAAGTTGTTCTCCGTTCCGGAGAATGTTCGCGTGATCGAAAGACGACTCCACGTAGTCGGGAATAAACATATACTCATACGGTGTCGCCTTCTTGTCCATTGGCAAGCCCAGGCAAATGTCGATACCCAGATCGCCCCACGGCTGATCTGTGAGGTACAAGTCGGTAAGCTGACGAATGGTGTAGTCCGTGGTAATGTAAGAACTATCAAAGCGGATTGAGTCCTTCAGGACCTGGACAAAAACATCGCGAACCTTATTGGCGCAGTTGTTATAGAAGTAATCGTATCGATAGGTTTCGTTTCCGGGGAGGGCATTCCATTCGAGGTAGTTAAAGACATTCTGCTTCTGCTTTTGAGAAAGGTTCAGGATTTGCTCTGTTACCCACCGGTTATGATATGCGTATGAATTGACGAAGTCCGGATAGGCATATACCCCCAGCTTAAAGAGCAGCAGCCCTTTGGTGTAGTTCAGGTAGAAATTTGGCTGCGAAAAGTCAAAGACACCGTAATTGTAGGCGTAGTCGATTCTATTTATGGGGTCGACGACGCGAATGGCGTTGTGACCAAATGCTGAGTATACCTCTTCGGCATCCCGACCACAGGTAATCACGGATACTTCCGCCTGCGCTGAAAGCGTAATGGTTTGGCCCCACGTATAAAACGGGATACAAAGAGCAAGAAATACGATCCATTTCCTCATGTTGGCGGAATGCGAAATATTCCGGAAAGATAAAGACAAATCATGAGGCGAGCGTTACTTTTGGTTAATGGCCAATCGTCTTCCCGAAACCCTCAATCTGATTTCCGGGGTTACGCCGAAGAGGGCCTGGAATGCCGCGCAAGTGTGGTCCAGTTACCAGATATCCCGAATGACGGGAGTACCGAGGATTAGCGGGTTACCCATCAGTATCTCGATTGAGCCGACTACTTCGTGCAATCTGCGTTGTCCGGAATGCCCCAGTGGGCTTCGGTCATTCACCCGCCCAACGGGCATGTTGCGGGAGGAACTCTTTCGCCAGGTTATTGATGAGCTTTCGGGGAATCTTGCCTATCTCACTTTTTACTTTCAAGGCGAGCCGTACCTGCATCCTGGATTTCTCAATATGGTTGGCTATGCCTCTTCTAAACGGATATACACGGCCACTTCTACCAACGCCCACTTTCTGGATGAAGACAATGCACGAAAGACAATTACTTCTGGGCTAGACCGGTTAATTATTTCCCTGGATGGGACGACGCAGGATGCATACGCTTCTTACCGGATTGGGGGAACACTGGACAAAGTCCTCGAAGGAACACGCACGCTCCTCAGGTTGCGGAAGGAGATGCGATCCCGGACGCCGCATGTGGTGTTTCAGTTTCTGGTGGTGAAGCCCAACGAGCATCAAGTCCCATCGGTTTACGCGTTGGCAAAAGAATTGGGTGTGGATCGCGTCGCGCTGAAGACTGCGCAGATCTATGACTACAAGTCCGGCTCTCCATTGATTCCAGATACCGATCGGTATGCTCGCTATCGAAAGAATTCGGATGGTACCTACTCCATAAAGAATCAGTTGTTGAATCAATGCTGGAAGATGTGGCACAGCTGCGTGATCACCTGGGATGGAAAGGTGGTTCCGTGCTGCTTTGATAAAGATGCGCACCACGTGATGGGGGATTTGTCTCAACAGTCGTTCAGGGAAATTTGGAACAGTCCAGCTTACGATGCCTTTCGTGCGTCGTTGCTGCGGTCGAGAAGTGAAATAGAGATGTGCAGGAACTGCACGGAGGGAACTAAGGTCTGGGCTTAGTCGCTGAATTTTTCGATTCGACATCCAACCCACTGAAGTCGGCACTGCACTTGCCGCAACCGGTGACGCAGCCATCCTTAGCCTGTAGGTTACGAATCAGCAGGCTGGCGAGGAAGGCGAGCGCACTAAGGAATACAACGGTGACCAGTACAGTCTGAATCATGGGGTAAAGGTAGCTATATGCACCTTAACAGATATGAACTCCTAATAATTCCGTTCGTTTTTGAACGTCTGTTGTCGTTTTTGAACAGGTAGTATGCAAATACGGCCGCTGGAGGCCCAAAAAAGGGCGGCACCAAAATTGGATAAACACAACTTTATTGCGGGGTTGACCATCTAGTACAAAAGAGCAAACTATGTTTCGAAATTATCTACGAACTGCCTTTCGAAGCTTGTGGCATGAGAAAAGCAGCACCCTGCTTAATCTGTCTGGCCTCACGTTGGGGATTGGTGCAAGCCTCATTCTCTTTCTCCTGGTACGGTACCACAACAGCTTTGACACGTTTCATCAAAACGGGGATCGGATTTATCGGGTGGTCATCAAGTCGAAAGGAAACACCGGCGATGATTTTCAGCCTGGCGTTCCCTCCGTGCTCCCGGACGCATTTCGCCTTGATTTTCCCGAAGCGGAAGAAGTTACGTTCACATCGTACCGTTCCGGGGGATTGGTGACCATACCCCAAGGGAACGGCGAGCCGAAGAAATTTGACGAAGACCGTGGGATATCGTATGTGCAGCCAAACTTTTTCAAGATTTTTGACCGGAAGGTACGCTCTGGTAGCATCGACAAGGCGCTTGACGAACCGGGCGAGGCAGCCCTTTCAACGTCCTGGGCGATCAAGTATTTCGGCACCGAAGACGTCCTGGGTGAGGTGGTGAAATTTGAAAATCGTGAGTATAAAATTGCTGCGGTGATGGAAGACCCGCCATCAAATTCAGATTTTCCGATTTCTCTGATGCTGTCGTACGCAACCATAAAGAAGGAGACAGAAGATCACGGATGGAATAGCACCTGGAGCGATGAACAGTGTTACTTCCTAGTAAAGGCGGACGCGAACGTGGCCGACATGGAGGCCCGTGTGCCCGACTTTGTAAAGAAGCACATGAGCAAAGACACCCGGGATGAGCGTGCGCTTATCCTGCAGCCCCTTGGTGAAATTCACTTTGACGACCGCTTTGGGAACTACAATTACGATACGGTCAGCCGCCAAATGCTGATGGCACTCAGTGTCATTGCTGTTTTCCTGCTCATTACAGCCTGCATCAATTTCATCAACCTGTCTACAGCGGAGGCAATCAAACGCTCCAAGGAAGTGGGTATCCGTAAATCGCTAGGCAGCACGCGCGGGCAGCTCATTGCTCAGTTTTTGGGAGAGACTACACTGGTGACCGTGACAGCAGCACTCCTCGCGCTGGCCCTCGCGCAGATTTCGCTCGGCTTTCTCAATGGGTTTCTGGATCTAAACCTTACGTTGCAATTCGGTGATCCAGCCATTTGGGGATTTATTTCAAGTGTTGTTGTTGTCGTATCTCTGGTGTCGGGGCTCTATCCGTCATTTGTGGTCTCTTCGTTCAGCCCCATTTTGGCCTTGAAAAACAACATGAGTAACCGGGGATCGTCAGGTTTCAATCTGCGCCGCGGGCTTGTCGTTTTGCAGTTTTTTATCTCTCAGTTTCTGGTGATTGCCACCATCGTCCTCATTGCGCAAACAAATTACTTTCGCAACACGGATTTGGGGTTTAGAAAAGATGCCATTATCGCTGTTCCCGTTGAGCCCATGGCGTCTCGTGCCGACAGCAGCAATTCGATGAAGATGAAAACACTCCGTGCGGAGATCATGAGTTTGCCGGGCGTAGAGTTGGCCAGTTTGAGCAACTCTCCTCCCTCGTCTGGCAGGGTAAGCGGCACCGGTTTTACTGTAGAGGGAAGTGAAGATTTTTATGAAACCCAGGTGAAGACTATTGATGGGAATTATTTAAACCTGTTTGGACTAGCCCTTGTCGCCGGAAAGGATGTGCTTGACCTGGATACCGCGCAAGGCTTCCTGGTAAATGAAAAATTGGCCTCACTCACAGGGCACACAAATCCGGCTGATCTGCTGGGCAAACGGATCGACATGTGGGGAAAAAAACTTCCCGTGATAGGTGTTGTCAAAGACTTTCATACGATGTCCCTTCGTACACCGATCGAGGCGACGATTCTGCTTAACCGGATTAGAAACTACCAGACCTTGTCGGTGAGTATTCATCCGGCAAATATGCAGGAGACAATCAGCGAAATAAAAAAGAAGTGGGAGGCTACATATCCGGAGCTTATTTTCTCTTATGATTTTATGGATGAATCGATTCGGGAATTCTACGAATCAGAGCAACGAACCTCGGTCTTGATGACCCTATTTACGTCCCTGGCTATTTTCATCGGTTGCCTGGGTTTGTTTGGCCTGGCTTCCTTCATGGCGAATCAAAAAACAAAAGAGATCGGTGTTCGAAAAGTCCTCGGTGCCAGTGTAGAAAACATCCTGATGATTTTTTCCAGGGAGTTTATTATCCTGATAGGTGTCGGGTTTGCCTTAGCCGCGCCGTTGGCGTGGGTGGGGATGAATCGGTACCTGGATGAATTTGCCTACAAGATTGAACTGGGCCCGGGAATTTTCCTTTCGGGGTTGGGGGTGACCCTGTTGGTGGCGATGGTGACTGTAGGTTACCGGTCTATGCGGGCAGCGATGGTTAACCCAGTAGAATCATTGCGCTCGGAATAGAGAATACGTAAGACTCCGGACTGGAGATTTGCCACGCCTTGCGCTACAATGTACGTTTTGCTGGCGGTGTGGACACAGGTGCAATCGCAGCCGATTTCTGTGAAGTTGCGTTTGAGGGGATGACCCAGATGGTGAGCTTTTGACCCGTGCGTATCATATTGCCGCGGATGTTATTCCATTTGCGCAGGTCGTCAAGCCTAACGTGGTAACGCTGCGCGATGAGTCCCAGGGCATCACCATACTTCACCTTATAGATCATGGGTTCCCGGCCATAGATTGAATTGGAAGAATTTTTAGCCACCGCGTCAATTTCCATTCTGCCAACCTTAGATGAGGAATCCAGGATTCCGGTGCGGTTTTGTTGGAGCATCACCTTGGCAGATAGTGGCATCCTGAAAACAAAAGTCTTTCCCGTTTCAGGAATGGCATTTCGACGAAGGGAGGGATTCAACGCATGAAGTTCTTCAACGCAGGTTCCGGTCAGGTGGGCGAACGTTTCCAGGTGAAGGAATTTTCGGATTGCGATGGTATCGTGTGGAATCACTTCTTCAAGTGCCAATTCCATCATGTTGTGCTCCTCAGCGTAGTTCATTGCATAAATGATGGCGACATACTGTGGTAGGTAAGACCGGGTTTCGCGAGGAAGAAACTTATAAATTTCCCAGAACGTTCGCTTGTATCCAGAACGACGGATGGCCCGCTTCACGGTGCCGGGCCCGGAATTGTAGGCCGCCAAGGCGAGCTCCCAGTTTCCAAACATGGTGTGTAATTGTTTCAGGTAGCGGCACGCCGCTTCAGTAGATTTTTCGGGGTCCATGCGATCGTCAATGTACCAGTCGTTGTTCAACCCAAAATACTTTCCAGTAAACGACATGAACTGCCAGAGTCCAACGGCCTTTGCGCGCGAAACAGCTCGCGGATTCAGCCCGGACTCAATAATAGAAAGATACTTGAGCTCCGAAGGCAGGTTGTGCTTGGCGAGGTGTGCGTCGAACAAAGGAAAATACAAGTCTTTCCGCCGGAGCATCAGTCGGGTATACTCCCGGTTGCGGATTGTAAAGAAATTGATGAATCCGTGAACATTATTAGTGTAAGTCAAAGGGATAGTCTGCTGCAGGCAGGATAGCCTGTCTGCTACAAGCTCGGGTGTTTCTTCGGCAGGGATGTACTCAAATTTTTGCGGCAGTGCGAACAGTGCCGGATCCGACAGCGAATCACCAGCGAGTATGTCGGATTCTACCTGTTCGGCGATTGAATCTTCAGGCGCGAGCACTTGGGCAGGAAGACCAGCAATCGAAAACAACAGCATGCATGAAAAAAACCACCCTTTCATCCTGCAAAAATAGTCATCGATGGGTTACTGATCAACTTTAAGGATCTGGGAGAACTGAAGGAGGCTGGCCTCACAGAAATCCCCGGCCATTGCCTGAAGCCCAATGGGCAATCCCTGACGATCTTTCCCATACGGAAAAGAGATAGCCGGAATCCCGGCGACATTTGCTTGAACGGAAAACAGATCGGCCATGTACATAGTCAACGGGCTCGACTGCTCGCCAAGCCGAAATGCGGTGGTCGGCGTGGTGGGAAGAAGAAGGATATCGTATTTCTTTAGTAGTTGGATCGTTTTGTCGCGGATTAGTCTCCGAACTTTCTGCGCTTTTGCATAATATGTATCATGATAGTCCGAACTAAGCACAAACGTACCAAGCAAAATCCTACGCTGTACTTCTTTTCCAAAGCCGAGGCTTCGGGTTTTCTTATACATAGATTCAATATTTTCCGCATCCTCACTACGGTACCCATAGCGCACCCCATCGTAGCGTGACAGATTTGAACTCGCTTCGGCAGCAGCAAGGATGTAGTAGGTGGGGAGCAAGTAATCGAGGAGCGGGAAATCAACCACCTCCACCTGATGGCCTTTGGATTTCAATTCTGTGATCGCCATGTGGATCGATGCGCGTATCTCCTCCTGGAGGGCTGGGGCTTCGATCGTGTCTCGGATCACGGCAACCTTGAATTTTGGAGATGCTGTTAGACTTGCGACGTAATCGGGTACCGGCTGTGAAGTCATCGTACTGTCGTAATCATCCTTCCCGGCAATCACCTGAAGGACGCGAGCCATATAGCTGATATCTTTTGAGAGAATACCCACGGTGTCAAAGGAGGACGCATACGCTGCCAAACCAAATCGGGAGACGCGGGAGTACGTCGGCTTAAGTCCCAGCACCCCGCAAAATGCAGCAGGTTGCCGAACGGAGCCGCCGGTGTCTGACCCCAGAGACACTTGGCACAGGTTTGCAGCAACTGCAGCAGCCGATCCGCCGGAAGAGCCTCCGGGACTACGCATTAAATCGAGCGGATTCAACACGGGGCCAAACGCGGAGTTTTCCGTGGAGGAGCCCATCCCAAACTCATCACAATTTTGTCGGCCAATAACGATAGCATCCTCGTCCAGGGCTCGCTGCACGACTGTGGCAGTATATTGTGATTTGAACTCGCCTAGAATCTTGCTGGCTCCATTTAGCGGGTGATCCGCATATGCAAAGACATCTTTGATGCCCAGCACCAGCCCGGCCAATGCGCCAGCTTTTCCAGCTGTTATTTTCTTGTCTATAGCCGCTGCGCTGCGCAGGGCCTCGTCCGCATAGACAGTGAGAAATGCGTTAAGATGCTTGGTTGCCTCGATGGCATCCAAATGTATGCGAACACGATCCACACAAGTGAACGTGCCAGAGGCAAAATGATTTTGAATTTCTTTTAGTGGAAGGAAAGAATCCAACGCCTATTTTCCGTCGTCCAAACGACCGGAGGGCTTGCCAGAATCTTCTACTTCTTTCTTGACGTCGCTCATGGCGTCTTTGAATTCGCGCACGCCTTTACCCAGTCCCTTCATGAACTCAGGGATTTTCTTTGCTCCGAAAAATACAAGAACAAAAATTCCAATGAGCAAGATTTCCTGGAACCCAACTCCACCTAAAAACAAGAGAACCGCTTTCATCTGTTACGAGTTTGTTTTAAACCTTCTTCTGTCTATTCTATATCTAGCCAAAATTAGGCTAAAATTTCGAATATTTTTGACTGCTAAAGAATACCTGTTTGCTTGTATGGGAGGGGCTGGATTAGTCCTTTAGCCAAGTTTCAGGGTCCATGGCGAGGGTATTCTTCCTGATTTGGAAGCGGAGTTCAGAGATTCCGTCACTGTTTACCAAGATTCGGCCGATTTCCTGGTTTGTAGTCACTTTTTGCCCTTTTTTGAGAAGGACGTCCGTGAGGCCGGAATACACGGTGAAGTATTCTCCGTGGCTGATAATAACGGAGTTGCCCAGCGTGGGGATAAAGGCAACGGCACGTACTTCACCCGCAAAGATGGAACGAACCCGTTCTCCCTGCGTGGTTTGAATATTGATGCCATCGTTCTGCAATACAATGCCTTTAAGAACGGGGTGCTTTTGACGTCCAAATTTTTGGGAAACAAAACCGGAGACTGGCCAGGGGAATTTATTCCTGTTCTCTACAAAGGAGTTGGAGAGCGCGACGAGATCAGCGGGCTTTCCATTCTCTTTACTTTTCTTCTTCGCCGCCGCGGCCTCCCGAGCGGCCCGCTCCATTTCTTCCCGAATGATGGCGCTAATCAGTTGGTCTAGTTTGGCAACGGCTTTCTTTGTTTCGTTGAGGTCCCTTTTGAGTCGCTTCTCCTCTTTTTCCAGGGAGCGTACCAGGGTATTTTGTTTTTTCTTCAGTTCACCGAACTTATTCTTTTCAGCTACCTCCTCATTCAGGAGCGTACTTTTTTCGTCCTTTTTGCCTTCGATCAGAAGGACTTGTTCAGCAAGTTGCTCTTGTACATTTCGGATGACTGCTGCTTGCTCTTTCCGTGCCGTGCCATATTGCTCAAGATATTTTGCACGCATGGCCAGGTGATCAAAGGTGGGTGCCGCAAACAGAAACATGAGTTTTGAAACACCGTCACTTGTTTTTTGCGCCGAGAAGACCATAGAGCCGTATTCGGATTTCAACTTGGCGAGGTCAGTTTGGAGCGCCTTGAGAATCTCATTGTTTTCGTTGATGTCGAGGTCCATGAGTTCGATCTCTGATTGGACAGACAAAATCAGGGCCTCCTGTTGCCGGAGGCGCTGGGCGATTGCGGAAAGTTCGCCCAAAGAGCTTTTCTTTTCTCGGGATGTTTGGGAGAGGATTTTTTCTGTCTCCTTGATCTTATCCAGGTTGGTTTGCTTCTCCTTTTGTAAGACCGCCTTGTTTTTTTGCGCGCATAGGGGAGCACTTAGGAGAATAAGAAAGATCCAGGTACAAAGGGTTTGGCTAGCGCCGGTCATATTTCCGTGGAATATTGAATGGGAACTTCAGTTCCTTGTCACCAACTTCTGCTTTGCTGTATTCCAGGCTAATGGTCGTGTTAACAATACCTCCCAGTGTCTTATACAGGATGTTGATGACGCCGTTGAATGGGTACGTTTTGTCTGCGACAGGCTGGAAATTTGAGTAGTTAATAGTCAATGAATTACTTGTGGTCTGTTCCTTCATTTCAACTTTCTCCAATTTCCGGGTGGATGCATTGATGTAATTCTTTAAGTCTACGGTGGCCCGCTGCTGTTCGAGCAGGTTCAAGATATCCCCCTGAGTTATCTTGTCGGCTTCCTTTCGGGGTGCAATCAGATTGCCAAGAAAAGCCGCTTGAATCGTATGATAGTTAACGTCAAAATTGAATCGTTTGGATAGACTGGGGTAATCAAATACGTAATATTCTTTATCCACTGTGCTCACGATGGTAATGGAGTCTTTGTTGATCAGCGCTCTTCCGCCTTGAACGCCAATGACTGAGAAAGTCATCCAGATGACGCTGTCTTTCCGGATGCGGATGTGTGCCTTTACTTCACGTTCCTTTTTATTGTCATTAAAAACCATCCGTGCCTTCCCATGGAAATATTCAAAATCGATCTCTTGAATTTCCAGGCTAGCCGGAGGGGGCGGCGTTATAGGAATTACCTTCTTGCTGCAGGAGAACAGGATGCCTGCACAGGCGAGGAGGAGGACCACTTTTTTCATGAAGCGCAAAGGTAAGGCAATGCAACGAAAGAAAAATAACGAGGAACCTAGTAAAGGCGGCGATTGGCAATTTTCTTGTCAATCAGCTCGTGTTGGGAGGTAAGGGATCGGGCCCTTTCCCATTGCTTCACCGCGTCGTCGATGTCTCCAAGACGAAAGAGTATGTCGCCGTAATGTTCATAGTGAACGGAGGTGACATCCGGTAGCGCCAATGCCCGCTCCATGATTTTGCGGGCCTCCTTGAATTTCTCCCTGGCATACAGCACCCAGGCATAGGTGTCCAGGTAGGTAGAATTTTCCGGATTATCGTGAACCACCTGAGCTGCCAGGCGCTCGGCTTTTTCGAGATGCTCTTTTCGGATGGCCAGATAGTAGCTGTAGTTATTCAGGAGAAAACTGTCATTTGGATTTTGGGCCAACGCGGCGTCGTATGCCTGGTCCGACTTGGCATAATCCTTTGATCCATTGTAGGCTTCGCCCAGCATTCCATGGATAGCAACCAAGAGGCTTGCATTTGACGCGGAGAGTTTCTTTGCGTGCTCCAAAGAAGTAGCTGCTTCGCGATAGTGATTTGTGCGCAGGTGACCATACCCGTTGAAATAGTAAAGCATTGCCTGGTTTGGAAATATTTCCAGGCCCTGCTCGGAATGAAATATCAGGCTATCGAATTTGTTGGATTCAGCTTCCAGGGCCAGGAGATTCTGCCAGGCTTCGAAATTTGCCGACCCGCGCTGGATGGCGGTAAGGAACGACTTCTCTGCTTCCACTTTTTGGTTCAGGCTTATATACAAGTTACCTCCAGCGATGTACACGTTGGGGTCTTCCGGATATTGATTTTGTAGGTTCAGGAAAAGACCCAAAGCAAAGGGGGCAAGTTGGGGATCGACGGAATTCCGTGCCGCGTTTTCCGAAATCTGTGACACATACGATTGTAACACAATCAACTTTGACCGGATGTCTACAGAAGGGTCGTCAATGGCTTGCTGATAAAGGTCTCGCGACTCCTTCTCTCGCCCTCCATCGTGGTAGAGTCCGGCTAGAACAATCTTGGATGTTCCGCTTTCGGGATGGGTAGAAAGGAATTTTTCGAGGGACTCAATCGCCTTCTTTTGCTGGCCTTTCTGGCCAAGCGTTTCTGCAAAGCCGATGACAAAACGATCTTCATCCGGGTAGGCCATCAATAGTTTTTCTCCTTCCGCGATGGCTTGATCTGTTTTTCCCTGATCCAGATAAATTTTTTGCTTCTGCAAAGAGGATATCTCGTTGATCCCCAAAATGGCCTCAGCCCGGTTATAGGTTTTTATTGCTTCGTCCGGCTTTCGATCGTACTGATAGATGGCAGCCAACTGATACAGGTACTCGCCCGTACCATTTGCGCTCTTGGACAATGTTTCGAGGGCCTCTTCCGCTTTTGAGAAATTACTCTGACTAGTATAAATTTCTGCGGCGAGGAGGTAGAAGTACTCGTTTTTTTTGTTGCCCTTCAGGGCTTTCTCAATGCTGGCAGATGCCCGGCTCAAGTCTTCCGGATTCGAACTCTTGGCAAAAATTTCGGCCATCTTGAAATGAACCATGGGCTCCTCCGGGTTTAGCTCGAGCACGCGTTGGAACGTGGTGAGGGCCTTGGCGAAATCTTCTAGAATAAAGTACTTCATTCCCTCGGTGAATAGCGACTCAGCCTCACGCATCCGAAGGTCATTCAGCTCAGCCTCAGCAGGACGCTTTCGGTTTCCCCTTTGTGCATGCAAGGGGAATTGAATCCCCAGCCAAAGGGTTAGCCCGAGCAGCGCTAGTATTACAACTGAGTTATTTTTCACCGGGAAGCACAAAATCTTCTATACTAAGGGGTGGATTGGACTTCAAATTTAGGTAAAATTCCCAAACGAAGTGCTAACCAGGCTGAGCAGGGACGTTCCATCTTCCCCTTTCACGTAAGTAGGCAACCCCTGCGTAGATGCCGATGAGTAGCGTGTGAAAGGCGGTGGCCATCCATTGATTCTCAAATGTAAAATAGCCGTTCACTAGAATCAACAATATCGTCAGTGACAGATACCCAAGCGCCGGGCCAACTGCGTATGGAATGGGATAATACTTCTGTCCCAGCACGTATGAAGTAACAGCCATAAGGGAATAGCAAGCCAGGGTTGCCCAGCTACTTCCGAGATAACCATACCGGGGAATCAGATAATAGTTTAACCCAACCGTGACAATCATACCTAGCGCCGTAATGAGGGTGCCGAAAAAAGTTTTGTCTGTAAGCTTAAACCAAACGCTGAGGTTGTAATAGATGCCCAGAAAGAGATAACCGAAGAGCAAGTAGGGAACGATCCCGAGCCCAACCCAATACTCCGAATCGATAATGTATTTTAACACGTCCAGGTTGAGAACGACACCCAACACGATAAAGCTGCACACCACAATAAAATAGTGGTTGACGCGAGCAAACAGTTCAGGAGAATTCTTG
>JANNAZ010000229.1:0-10831 GCA_031384895.1 Cyclobacteriaceae bacterium
CGATATTTTCACCGGCTTTGACATGAACAGCAGTGGGCCGGTCAAGCAGCAGGATGCCAAGACGGGATCATTTAAGCTCAAGATCGACGAGTGGAAGCGCGGTGACATCAACGGGGGAGGCCCGGAGATTACCATGAAGAATTATAACGGGGACATCTATATCCGGAAGAAATAATTCAAAACACCTCACAAACAAAGGGCCGGCTAATTCCGGCCTTATTTGTTTTGGTGAGAAAGGAATACAGACTAACCCTGGTCTGCTATGAGTGGGTCAACATGCCCCAGCGCCTTGAGAACCTCCTGGTCCAGTTGGTGCAAAATATCCTCCCGCCCGGAATAGAAGCCCCGGGTAAATCGTTTGGATTTTGTTCCCGTCTGCATTTGTTCGCAGACCTTCCAGTCCTGCTTGTTGGTTAAATCCCAAAAATCAACAGCGGATTTTATTCCTGCCTGAGCCTTAGGGTCGTTGATTACCTCAGGACGGAATAACCAATAACAATCATTGATGATTTTGCCATTACCCAGTGGTGTAATATGGTGGAACAGGACAAAGTCAGGGTGCGGGGTGAGCAGCATGTTGGGAAACACAGAGTAGTAGTACACTCGATCCAAATCGGCGCCAGACACATCACAAACCGGAGGAGCAGCTGCCTCACCATTCATGGTCATGCTTCCTCCTTTCTTGATGATATCCATAAATCCACCGATTACAGCTCCCTTGTTGGCATCGTGCTGTGCCGACTGAACCGGCGTAAGTTCCGTCAACAACGGATGCACACCAGGACAATGATAGCATTCCTGGTAGTTCTGGAGTATTAGTTTCCAGTTACAATTCAACTCATACTTAATGTGATGCGCAATCCGGAGCTCACCCATACGCCAATCGGCGAATTTCCCCATGAGCGCTTCCATCTGGACCTCAAAGGCCACCGGGTTTTTATCCAGGTTGATAAATACAAAACCTTCCCACACGTGTACGCCGGCCTGAGGAAGGGAACATTCGCTTTTCTGGAACCCATGTCCTTCTTGCATAAGCGGCGCAGCGATCAGTTTGCCATCCAGCGAGTATGTCCACGCATGGTAGGGGCATTGTATGGATTTTGATTTAAAGGTTCCCTTGGGTTCAACGCAAAGCTGAGTGCCTCTATGGCTGCAAACATTAAAATGCGCCTTGATTATGTCAGACTTGTCTCTTACCAGAATAATGCTCTCGTCCTCGACCTGGATAAGTTTGAAATCTCCCACGGAAGGAATCTCTTCCGCCCGACAGGCATACAGCCAGAACTTGTAGAAAATCTTCTCTACTTCTTCCTTGTAGATATCCGGGCTTTGGTAATATTTCCCCGGCAATGTTCGGGTGCCGTCAATTATGGGGTAGTCGACTCCTCTTTTATTAAATTTGTTTTCCATACTCCTGGAAGTTTAGTTTCAGCTTGCCGGCTGACTTCATCAACTATTATTTACAACTACATTTCATTATTCAACGTTCACTTTTTACTCTCTATTATCATTTTCGCCCCCAGGTATCCCGGCATGCATGTGATCCCACCTCCCGGGTGTGAACCGCTTCCGCACAAATAGAGACCATCAATGGGAGTCGCGTAGCGCGCACAGGAAGGAATAGGCCGTGTCATCAATTGATCTATGGCATGCTCACCATGGAAGATATTTCCTTGGGTGAGACTGTACCGGGCTTCCAGATCCACAGGGGACAACACCTCTGACCCAACAATCGAGGAAGAGATATCGGGAATGTATTGGCTTAGCGTCTTAATTACATTTTCAAATAGCTTCCCTTTGGTTTTCTCTGACCAGCCCTCCTCAAAATGATGGGGCGCAAAGTGCACGAGAATGGAAAGGACAGCATGACCGGAAGGCGCCAGGGATGAATTTTCCACGGAGGGAACATAGATGTCCAGAATTGGTTCATCGGAAAATTTCCTGTACTTCACTGGATCGAACGCCCGCTCCATCTCATCAAATGAATTACCTGTTCGTGCAAACTCCACTCCGCTGGTACCGTTGAAATTTACTGATTTGTTGACAGCCAGGTTCACCTTTGCTGTGGTTCCACGTGTCCGGTAATGCTTGATGCCGTGTTCGAGTACGTAACTAATTTGGTTAGGAAGTAACAGGTCATAAAAAGTTACGTGCGGGGTGCATGAAGAAGTTACCAGGGGAGCTTTTATTTCTTCTCCTCCAACCAGTCTGACACCTGTTACCTTTCTGTTTTCATCGAGGGTTATCTTATCGATCGGTGCATTTGTTCGGATTTCTACGCCAGCAGCTTTAGCCGCTTTTTCCAAGGCTGCAACCAGCGCTTGCGGTCCACCAATAATACATTCATTCGCTGTGCATTCCCATATCAGCAGGGTGAGTGTAGTGTAGGATGACCAGGGGCCCGTATACGATCCATAAATTGCAGGACCCGCGATACCAGCTTTGATAAAGTTTGTTTCAAATTTTTCATTCAAAAAGTCAGCGACACTCATGGGTGCAACTTTTAAGAATTCCAGCATCGTCTTCTTGCCGAGTTTCTTCAGTGCCAAACCCTTTTTGGCCAGGCCCCAAAGTTGCTCTGCGCCAAGACTTGAAAGATCGGGAGGCAACTCATTCAGCAAGCCTTGAATAAACGGGCTTATTTTTTCAATAAATGCCCGGTATTCTTTGTAGCCCTCAACATCTTTCTGAGAAAACTTGGCAATGGCAGCAGACGCCTCGTCTGCATTCGCACTTAGTTGCAAACACTTTCCATCCTTAGATAGGAGGGATACGGTTGGTCTGGCCTTCTTTGTTTTCAATCCGAAGTTTTCAAGGTTCAGGGCCTTGATCACATGCGAGCGAACACCTGTCGTGTCGTGCAGTAGGCCTGAGGTTGAGTATCCGGGATGGAATTCCTCTCCGGCAGCTATCCCGCCAAGTACTGATCTTTTTTCAAGAAGTAGAACCTTCTTCTTCTTTTTTGCCAACACGGTAGCAGCAGTCAACCCGTTGTGCCCTCCGCCAATGACAATTATATCGTAAGTCTTGCTCATATGATTTCTGTATTAATCCACTCAATCCTAAAATCCTTAATCCTACAATCCTCTAATCCTAAAAATCCTAGTCTAGACTGCCCTTGACGTCAGCATCGTCTTCGCGCACAACTCCCCACTCGCACCCATAATCCCGCCACCCGGATGAGTTCCAGATCCGCACATCCATAATTTCGGAATGGATGTTTTGTATTTTGAGAAGTCAGCCATCGGGCGCTGGAACAGCAATTGCTCCAGGCTTAGCTCACCATGGAAAATATTTCCTTCGGTGAGACCCATTTTTTCTTCAATGTCCCAAGGCGTAAGTACTTGTCGGTACAGTATCTTGTTTTTTAAACCCGGCACGTACTCAGCAAGGGTATCCACCACAGTATCTCCAAAGGCTTCGCGGTATTTCGGCCAGTTTGCTGCACCTTCTTTGATGTGATACGGTGCATACTGAACGAAACAGGAAAGTATGTGCTTGCCGGGAGGGGCTAGCGTCGGATCGGTGAGGGTAGGAATCACCGCGTTGATGTATGGACGTGTTGAGAACTCTCCGTATTTCGCCTGATCAAATGCTTTTTCAAGGTAATCGATGCTTGGCGCGATGGCGATATCCCCTTTGAGATGTTCTCCAATACCTGGCCGGCAACTAAACTCGGGCACGCTGTCCAGGGCCAGGTTCACCTTTCCTGAACTTCCTCTTAGTTTGAATCGGTTGATTTCTTTTAATACGTCAGCTTCCAGGTTGTCGGCCCCGACCATTTTCAAATAGGTTCGATTTGGATCCAGGTTGGAGATCACGGTATTGGCCATCAGTTCGTCACCATTTTCGAGAATGACGCCTGCAGCTATTCCATTCTTGATGAGCACTTGCCTCACCGGCGCTTCGGTCCGGATTTCTGCGCCATAACTCATAGCCGAACGTGCACAGGCCATACTGATTCCGCCGGTGCCACCTTTGGAAAACCCCCACGATCTGAATACACCATCAAGTTGGCCCATGTAATGATGAAGCAATACATAGGCTGTACCGGGTGATCTAACTCCTTGAAAGGTTCCAATAATCCCGCTCACGGACATGGGCGCCTTGAGTACTTCTGATTCAAACCACTGATCTAGAAAATCAAGTGCACTCATGGTCACCAGCTTGGTGTTAAGATGCAGAAGATCGGGACCCAGGTCTTTGAATGCTTTTCCGAGGCGGAGCACATTCGCAAGTTCTTTGGGATTGTACGAGGTAATATCGGGTGCAGGATGATCGATGACTGCTTTGGCCAATTTCCCCATGTGCGTCATGACCCGGCTGAATTCAGGATAGACTTCTGAATCCTTTTTGCTGAACCTCGCGATTTCTCTACGTGAGCGCTGTGAGTCAGCCCATCGGGCCAGGGAATCTCCGTTTGGCAAAGGAAGAAAAGAGCAATCCATGGGGATCACCTCGTAGCCATGCTGTGCCAAATGCAGTTCCCGGATGATGTGCGGCCTGAACAGGCTCACTACATACGAGGCTACTGAAAAAGTAAATCCGGGAAACATTTCCTCAGAGACTGCAGCCCCTCCCAAAACATGTCGCTTTTCCAGTACAAGAACCTTTCTTCCGGCTTTAGCCAGATAAGCAGCGCAGATAAGACCATTGTGGCCTCCTCCAATAATTATCGCATCATACTTTTGACTCATGATTTCTGGCTGTTAGGGTTGGATGTTTTTCGCTCCGGGTTATAGAATTGAGGCTTGCTGACAATGGCAGATACCGTATAGCGTTTATGCTCAACCATCACCTCAAATTGCAGTTCAGTGCCGATCGTGTCATACTTTTTCTCTATAGTTGCCAACGCGATGTTCTTCTTCAATAGGGGGGACCATGTTCCGCTGGTGGCATAACCTACCTGGGTCTTTCTGTCCTTGCCCGTGAATATGGGAATCGAACTCCGCCAGGCATGACTTCCAATAACCGGAGGCAGCCCGATTTTGTAGTAGAGTTCTTCAAGTTGTGGCCAGTCAATATCCAGACCAACAATGGCCCATTTTGATCCCTGTTCTTTTTCTGTTTGAAGTGCGGCTTGCCCATTGAAGGGAGCACGTTTCAAGTCGACCGTCCACCCCAGGGAGATTTCATATGGCGAAGAGGTCCTGTCATCCGTTAGGGCATGCAGCGAATTGAAGTAGTCGACATCTTTAAGAATCAACCCGGCCTCAACCCGCGTATTATCCAGAGCGTCCAGACCCGCTGGGCGGATGTCATAATTCCTTCCAGCGTCCATGATGGCATCCCAAAGTTTCAGTGCGTCTTTGTTTTCTGCCCAGAGCTCATAGCCGAGATCACCGGTATAACCCGTTCTGGATATGTAAATTTCAGCGCCTGCTATTTTTGCCTTGGTGGTAGAAAAGAATTTTAAATTGTCCAGGTCGGCGTCGCAGACCTGTTTGAGAATGTCTCGTGATGTTGGACCCTGAAGCGCGAGCCCGGCAATTTCATCTGAAATCTCTGTCAGCTCCACGTTGTATCCGCGCATGAATCGGGAGAACCAGGAGAAGGAAGGATCGGCTGACGTAACAAAAAATTCATTTTCAGCCCTTCTCATCACGGTACCATCATCGACTACTTTTCCTTTGTCGTCGCACCAACAGCAATACGAAACACGGCCTACTTCCAGTTTGCTGATATTCCTTACCATGATGCGCGAAAGAAACGCTGCGGCATCTGGCCCTTTTGCGCGATACTTGAAAAGGGGCGTGACATCGAGGAGCCCTGCGGAATTTCGGAATGCATAGTATTCGGGCTCATGCGAGGTGTCGTAGGCGCACACGGCATAGTAACCCGCCCACTCTTTGTATTTCATGCTGTGGCAGAGCACAGAAGTTCTTGGAAAAAAAGGTGTTTGTATTGGCATAACTGGGGACTTAAATCTGGGGTAGACTCATGGTTGAGCGTACAATTTGCGAATTCCGAATGATAAAATGAGGGAAGAGAAGGGGATGCTCCGACAGTACAATCACAATCCTGGATTCAGGACCCAGGGGGATTTTGATTTGTCTATTGTGGTGGTGTTCACGAGGAGTAAATCTATGGAATTATTTGGTGATTTGGTTATGTGGTGATTTGACTATATGGTGATATGGCTATATGGTGATTTGGAGATTTGGCTATTTGGTGATGTGGGAGAGGGTTATGATCAATTAGACACCCAAATCACTAAATCACAATATCACCAAAAACCTTCTATTCCTTAGTAGGTTGAATTCCTGATTTAAGATTGCTCAGCCTCAAGCGCGCTGTCATTCGGGATGCGGAAAAGATGTATAGCAGCTCTGTGGCTTCCTTGGTTGGTTCTTGGTAAATATTTCTTGATTTGGTGATTTGGCTATTTGGTGATGGGGGAGAGGGTTACGATCAACTAGGCACCCAAATCACCACATCGCTAAATCACTGTCTGTTGTTCAAACGAGCTGTCTTTCTGGATGCTGAGAAGATATACACCAATTCTGTTGCCTCTTTTGTCAGTTCTGGATTTGAAGCAATCTTCGCTTCCTCAATGAGCTCCAGCCAAAAAAGTGTCTCATCAATTTCCTCAACGACAATACAGAGTTTAGCGTAGTATTCCGCTTTTGACCTTCCTCTGCAGGCTGCTCTGTAGTTAGCTGCAACCGAAGTTGCCGACCTCAATAACTGCCTGCCCATGATCTGACCTTCCAGTCCTCTAGGAAGTGAGCGAATAAAGCCAATTATCTGTATGGCAAATCGCATGGCCCGTTGTCGTAGTTCCTCGCTATTCAAATTCCTTTATTGAGAACTCAAATATTGAGAATAGACTGTATCAATTCAGGAATTCAACTGAATGAAAACATGACAAAGTTATTTGGTGATTTGGCTATATAGTGATATGGTGATTGGCTATTTGGTGATTGGGGAGCCGTTTTGATTAACTAGGTTACCCAAATCACTAAATCATCATATCACCAAATCATTTCTTCCAGCTCATGACAACTGGCTTTATCCCACTCTCCTCCAATTGTTTCATAAATGCTGCCACGCTACCCTTCATTAACGCATCCATGTCGTTTTGGGCTTGTGTAAGCTGCGCCTTAAGAATGACATAAACTTCCTTATGCTGGTCGGCAGGAGCAAAGTCTGCTGTCGCTACGGTGCCGGCGAGATAACCGATCCGTCCAGCCAACATCTCCGGATATCGGACGTCGTCTTGTCCTGTGCCCGTATACTTTAGTTGCACCAGCTTACCTTCCATAATCATCAACATGCTATCAAGTTTGTTCGCGGACGCAACAAGTTTCTTATTTGAACTTTTTGTTTTGAGCACATCACGCAAGTCGTACACTTGCCGGCGCATCAACTCCAACTCATTCACCATGCCCACCACGATGTCGATGTCTTTATGCATGGCAGCCAGTAGTTCAGTCTGCGCCTTGATATCATCCAGCGTACCATCAGAATGGGGATCTTTCAGAATATTGACTGAACTGCTGAATTTCAATGAACCTGTCACCATACTCACGTTGTACTTACCCGGGACGACCAGGTAGGTCTTGAAATTATTGCTGATGTGGGCATTACGCTTTCGCTCTTTATCCAGGGGAATCCAATCTGCCGCGATGGGCTGTGTGCGCATTACAAAATCCTTGGTAGATTTTCCCTGGAGGTCCCACCATACACGGTTGATACCTGCCTTGCCCTTCTGCTTGAAGGTTTTGACTGTATCGCCAGCAGTGCTTGTGATGTAAATTTTCACACTGTCTTTGTCTGAGGAAGCCCAATAGTTCAGTGAGGCACCGTATGGCGGATCCATTCCCCATGAAGGTTCAGGAAGGCCTTGCATGCTGGAGGTCCTGGGTTGAAAACGATAGGCGTCTTTAGGATTGAATAGCGCGGCCTTGGTTTCTGTGAGATTGGCAGGCAATTGCTGGAGCGGCGTAAGGTCATCGAGGATCCAAACACCACGACCATAGGTGCCGATGACCAGGTCGTTAAAATGCTCCTGGACTTCAAGCCAATAGTAAGGAGTGTGTGGAAGGTTGCTCATAAAGTTCTGCCACGTTTCGCCATCATCAAAGGATATATATAGTGTTGTCTCCGTGCCCAGATAGAGCAGGCCTTTTCTGATCGGATCCTCCTTGATACTGCGGCAGTAGTTGAGATTGCCGGGTTCAATACCCTTCACAATCTTCTTCCAGGTTTTACCGAAGTCACTGGTTTTATAAACATACGGCTGGAAGTTTCCGAGCTCATGAAAGTCTATGGTCAGATACGCTTTGCCTTCATTCCACTTTGATGCTTCAATGTTCCTAACGGCACCAAGGGCAGGGAGCTCAAGAATATTTTTGGTAAGATTCGTCCAGTCTTTGCCTCCATTCTGGCTAAGCTGTACCTGGCCATCGCTTGAGCCTGCCCAGAGTACACCTTGTTTTACTGGTGATTCTTCAAACGCTGAAATCACGTTGGCGTATTCGACACCGATGTTGTCGGGTGTAAGTCCACCTGACATCTGTTGTTTGGTTTTATCATTCAGTGTAAGATCCGGACTGACTACTTGCCAGCTTTGGCCACCGTTTGAGGTTTTGTGCACAACTTGACTAGTTGCATAAACCGTGTTATGATCGTGCGGTGAGATAAGTACGGGGAAGGTCCATTGAAAACGATACTTCACTTCAGAGGCTTGTGTTCCGGCCACATACTCGGGCCATATTTCCACCTGGCGGAATTGCCGGTTCTTTTCGTTGAAGCGCACCATTACTCCACCCACTGCACCGGTTCCGGAGGCAGAGGACCAAATCACATCTGGATCCTTTGGGTCTGGCGTGGCAAAGCCACTTTCGCCTCCACCCACTTCATGCCACATGCCGGTAGAGATGCTGGGGATGCCAGAGAGTCCAAAAAATGCGTTGCCTCCACTTCTGCTGGGCCCGCGCATGGAAGGCCCGTCTTGCCGGTTGGTAAGTACATTGTAGGGAATATTGGTATCAACGGTAACGTGATAAAGTTGTGCGATAGGAAGCGCAATCCGGTTCCAGGTTTTTCCACGGTTTTGGGAGATTGAAATTCCACCATCGTGGGCGACAATCATGCGGTTGGAATTCGTATGATCAATCCACATATCATGGTGATCGCCGTAAGGTTGCGTCATGAAGTTGAAGGGCTCAAGAGACTTCCCGCCATCGATGCTTGTAAAGAAGCCTGCGTTGATAAAATATACCTCGTTCGAATTGTCTGGCGAGGCTGCAACACGGGTGTAGTAAGCCTGTCTTCCTGAAATGTTGCGATCGGAGTTGATCAATTTCCAGGTTGCCCCTTTGTCCTCAGAGCGCCACAATTCACCTGTTTCCACTTTATCGCCGATTTTTTCCAGGCCATCTCCGGTTTCAATCAGCGCATAGACTCTGTTTGGTGCCGCAGGCGTCATCGCGAGCGCAATTTTCCCGACAGGTTGCTCAGGCAGGCCGTTGCCTTTTAGTTTGGTCCAGGTATCGCCGCCGTCTTTTGAAACATGCAGTCCGCTTCCTGGTCCACCGCTGGTGCGGTTCCAGTTCTTGAGAGACAGCTGCCACATTCCGGCGAACATGATCCTTGGGTTGGTGGGGTCCATCACGAGGTCAGAGGCTCCCGTGTTTTCATCGACGAACAATACCTGTTTCCAGTTCTTGCCACCATCTATTGATTTGTAAACGCCACGTTCTTTTTGGGGTGCATACGCATGTCCTACAGCGGCAACAAAAATGATATCGGGGTTGGTGGGATGGATAATAATCCGTGAAATCCTTCCGGTATTGTCCAGACCGGAATGTTGCCACGTTTCACCGCCATCGGTAGATTTCCAGACACCGTTTCCAATGGTAACGTTTGATCGAATAAAACTTTCGCCTGTCCCCGCAAACATGATTTGACGGTCGGAGGGGGCGGCGGCCAATGCGCCCACAGAAGCTACCGGTTTGTCATCGAAAACGGGCCGCCAGTTGAGTCCGCCATCTGTAGTTTTCCAAAGTCCTCCGGAAGCAGCTCCGGCAAAATAAGTTTGATTATCGCCTGGTATTCCAATGGCACAACTTGCCCGGTTGCCAACCGGACCAATGTGGCGGAATTTTAGTTGTTCGATGTCTTCTTTCTTCAGCACTTGTGCGGAGCAAAACTGCACAGCGAGAAACGATAAAATGAAGATGAGTCGGATGGATTTCATTGGGTAGGGTTTGATGGTTGAGAGGATCAAAGTAGGTAATGTTTCTCAAAGAGGAAAGTAATAGTCCACTGGTGGTCTTGTGAGGTCACGAAACCACTGGGAAAAAAGGCGCAAGCATACTTAAAAGTATTATGCTCGATTTCTAATGTTCCTTTTTCATCTTCCCCGAACTCCCCCCCGGTGCTGATGAAGATACCCAGGTTGAGGTACGAGCGGCCCTGGGGATAGTCTCCCTGACTCAGGTTGTGCGACCAGCCATACTGAGCCTGGAGTTTAAAAACGTTAAAGCCAACCCGGGCCGTCAGTGCCGGTTCCGACAAAAATGAAGTCGGGTTGTTTTGGATGGCTTGAATGACAGCAAGATTTTGAGTGTCCAGCGCACCTGAACTGCTCATCGACGTGAAGCTCAGCGCGGCCACGCGCCAGGAGAAGGCAAGTTCAAAAACTTTCCTCTTGTATCCCAGCGACGGCTGCACGTAGTACTTGATGAAATTTGTGTTGTTGTAGCCATCGCCAAATGAAAATAAATTTCCCCTGGACGAGTTTCCAAACCCCACGCCACCATAGGTTTCAAAAATGAGCCGCTCCGACTTGTAAGTTTTGAAATAACCCGCACCCAAATCAATA
>JANNAZ010000182.1:0-8625 GCA_031384895.1 Cyclobacteriaceae bacterium
AACAGGGCAGTAGCCGAGATCTCCGTCAAGGAGGCACAAAACACATTGCGTCAGACCATTGAGACATCCTACAACGATGCGCTGGCGGCATCGCGATCATTCAATGCTTCGCAGAAGACAGTTAATGCTCAGGAGGAGGCATTTCGCATGAACAAGCAGCGCTTTGACGTGGGCGCCTTGAGCATCATTGAATACCAGGTCTCTGAGAATGACTTGTACCGGTCAAAGTCAGACCTGACACGGGCGAAATACAATTTCATCTTTAAGAAGAAGATGCTTGATTTTTATCAAGGCAAACCGATCGAATACTAAACCTATACTATATAACTTTTCTACGAATGGCAAAGAAGCAAACAAAGAAGTCAGGCAAACTCATGTATTATTTGATCGGGGGTGTGATCCTCTTGATCGGCGGATTGTTCCTCGCAAAGTCGATGGGCTGGATAGGCAAGTCCCAGGAGCTCGAAGTTGAACTTGCAAAAGCCAAGCGGACAACGATCATCGAGAAGGTGAGCGCATCAGGCACGGTTCAGCCCGTGATTGAAGTAAAGCTCGCACCTGAAGTTTCCGGGGAAATTATTGAACTCAATGTTGAAGATGGTGATTCCGTAAGTTTCGGTCAACCTCTCGTCAAGATACGTCCGGACACCTGGATGAGTCAATTGGAACGGTCTGAAGCCGGACTTAGCCAACAGAAAGCAAACCTGGAAGCATCAAAGTCAAACCTGAGCCGCTCTGAAGCTCAGTTTGCACGGATCGAAGCGGAGTACAAACGGCAAGAGAAGTTATGGACACAGAAAGTCATATCCGAAGCGGACTGGCAACTGGCCAAGCAGAATTATGAGGTGGCGAAGAATGATCTGAATTCTGCAAAAGAAAATGTGAATGCAGGCGGATATGTTGTTAACAGTACGGAAGCAACTGTTAGAGAATCGCGCGAGAATGTGCGCAAGACTACTGTGGTTGCCCCATTGAAGGGAATCGTGTCAAAATTGAGCGTCAAGCGTGGAGAGCGGGTCGTGGGAACGGCCACCATGGGAGGTACGGAGATGCTTCGCATCGCCGATCTGAATAAGATGGAGGTTCGCGTAAATGTTAACGAAAACGACATAGTCCGTGTCCATCACAACGATTCGGTGACCATAGATGTGGATGCCTTTTCGATTTCAAACAAACAGTTCAAAGGACTCGTAACGCACATCGCGAACACGGCAAAAGACAAAGCGTCCGCTGATGCGATCACTGAATTTGAAGTGCGCATTCTTATTCTCCGCACTTCGTATGAAGATTTGATCAAGTCTGGAAACAAATATCCTTTCCGCCCCGGTATGACTGCAAGTGTGGAAATCCTGACCAACCGGAGAGAAAACGTCCTTTCCGTTCCTTTAGCTTCTGTAACTACGCGCAACCCAGATGAGAAATTCGCTGGCGAAAAACCTACCCCGCAACGTGGTGGTGGCGGCGGTGGAGGCGGTGGTGGTGGTGGTGGCCAGGCCAATCGTGTCGTCGTGGATTCAAAAAAGATGGTTGAAAAGAAGGCGGATCTGATTGTCATCTTCGTGAATGATAAAGGCAAGGCAAAGATGGTTGAGGTAAAGACGGGTATAAGTGACTATGACAACATCGAAATATTTACCGCAATCGGTGACAGCACGGAAGTGGTTACAGGCCCTTTCCTTGCCGTCTCTAAGCGGTTGAAGGACGGAGATGCTATCAAACCCATGAGTAAGGATAAGGGCAAAGATGGGAAGGACGGCAAAGGCGCAAAGGGCGATAAGCCGGAATAAGGTAGCCACGTCAATAACAAAGAAGAACCCCGCCAATTAGCGGGGTTCTTTATTACCTTTAGACTATGATCAAACACCCATGGCATGAGGCACCTGTCGGACGACAGGTCCCTGAGTTTGTTAATGGCATCATTGAGATTTCCATTGGCATGCGTGCGAAATATGAAGTGGACAAGGAGACCGGTCTTCTCAAGCTCGACCGTGTGTTATATTCTTCTGTCTACTATCCGGCCAATTATGGGTTTATTCCCCAAACCCTTGGAGAAGATATGGACCCACTTGATATCATGATCTTGTCGCTGGTTCCTATTCAGCCGCTATGCCTTGTTCCCGCCCGCGTTATCGGTGTCATGCGCATGGTGGATCAGGGCCTCGCCGACGAAAAGATCCTGGCCGTTGTTGAGAACGACGCAAGTGTCGGTCACCTCAAGGATATTCATGAACTGCCTCCACATTTTACACTTGAGTTGAAAGAGTTTTTCGAGAGTTACAAGAGATTGGAGAACAAAGTAGTGACCGTTCCAGATTTTCAAGACAAGGAAATCGCATTGCGGATTATTGAAAAGGCTATGCTTGATTATCAGAAGGCCTTTCGCACAAAGCCAGCGTAGCTTGCATGAATGCAAAGCCTGCCGTTCTGGTAATACAGACCGCTTTCATTGGTGATGTGATTCTGGCGACAGGGCTTGTCGAGTCAATCCGTTCCAAAATTCCTGAAGCTCAAATTGATTTTGTTGTTCGTAAGGGCAATGAGGAGTTGGTTACAGGTAACCCGGGTATTCGACGCGTGTTCATTCTGGACAAGAGCAGAAAGTATAGCAGCGTCCGGGAGTTAATTGCAGAGTTCCGCCGCGCCCGGTACGATTATGCAATTAATGTTCAGCGGTTTGCTACCACCGGGTTGATGACGGTTCTCTCGGGAGCTTCCATCACCATTGGTTTTGATAAAAACCCACTTTCATTTTTCTTTTCAAAGCGCGTTCGACACGAAATTGATGGCTTGCATGAAGTTGAAAGAAACCTGCGGCTGCTTGACCCGCTCGGAATTCACGACGTCGCCCGGCCAGGAATCTATCCATCGGTGTCTCAATGGGACAGGGTAAAACCTTATAAATCTACGCCTTACATTACGATTTCGCCGGCTTCCGTATGGTTTACAAAGCAATGGCCTGCCGACCAATGGGCAGCCTTGCTGTCAAAGGTGGGCACCCGTACAGTGTATTTGTTGGGCGGACCCGATGACCGAGCAAGGTGTGATGAAATTGCATCGAAGCACCCCGTAGGCACGGTAGTCAACTTGGCAGGAAAACTTTCGTTGGTCGAGTCAGCTGCCTTGATGAAAGACGCGCAAATGAATTTTGTAAATGATTCGGCTCCGCTCCACCTTGCATCCGCAATGAATGCGCCGGTCACCGCCATCTTTTGCTCTACGGTTCCTTCCTTTGGCTTTGGGCCGTTGTCTGACCAGTCGATTGTTATTGAAACAAAGGAAGCGTTGGATTGCCGGCCTTGCGGGCTCCATGGGTATGTGGAGTGCCCAAAAGGACATTTTCGATGTGCTACGGCAATTGACCCTGATCGGCTCTTGGAGGCGCTTGGTTAGAAGTCTTTGAGGTGGGTATAGACCTTGTGCATGGGCATCCCCATCACGGTAAAATAGGACCCATTTATCCTTTCGATGCCCACCATTCCCAACCAATCCTGAGCACTATAGGCTCCTGCTTTGTCGAAAGGCTGGCAGGTGTCTACATAGTATTCAATTTCACTCAGGTCAAGTTTCCGGAAGGTCACTTTGGTAGCATCATCAAACAGGTCTTGCTTTTCTGTGGACAGGAGGCAAACGGCTGTAATGACCTTATGGGTTTTGCCAGCCAATTGGGTAAGCATTTGAATGGCTTCCTCGCGATTTTGGGGCTTGTTCAGAATCTGGCCATTGAGAATCACAACGGTGTCTGCCGTGATGACCAATTCATCGCCGAGGCTAGATTTGAAGCCCTTTGCCTTTTCTTCGGCCAGAAATCGGGGCACCATTTCAGCCGGCATGAAATCAGGAAATCGCTCATCGCTTTTTGGCGCCTCGACGCGAAAGATGTAGCCGGCCTCTTTCATGAGAAACTGTCTGCGTGGTGAGGTGGAAGCAAGAATCAACGGCCTGCTGATTGTCATCATGAAAACGGAGAGTAGGGTGGGGTGGCAAAGTCTTCTTCCCGAATAGAGCTGAAAAGAAAGCCGCAAATGATCTTTGGATAAAAATAGGTCGACTTCTGCGGCATGGTAAAGCCGCTATTGCAGACGCGTTTTACCTCTTCCATATCTATGTCTTGTGTGATTATGGCCATCTGGGCCTCATCACGGTCGACCTTGCTAATGCAATCGGAGAAACTTCGATCAAAGCTGATGTGTGTGGATTGCCGTTGTTCTTTTCCCGCAATTCCCAACGCGCGCTCGATGATGAAGTAATGCATGACGGTAAGGTCCAGCCTCTTGATTTCATCCGGGAATGGCCAATGGAAATCAAGGAAAGCTTCTGGGATCAAACGGATCTTGTAACTGTTTTCTTTGAATACCAGTCCAAATGCCCAGGGTTTCCCAAGGATGATTTCATAGAGGGAGTCCGGTTCTTCAACTGGCTTAATCGTAAAGAAGGGAGCGAGCTTTCGCAGCACCTTTTCTTCTGAGAAATCATCAAGCCCATGGATAAGACGATGTGTGGGAAGAATACGCAAGTCATCAGACTCCATATTCGACAAGAACATCAGGTGAAAGTTATACCCTTCGTTTCCCCGAGTAGACGGTGTCTGTAGGCGATGCTTGAGAGCAAGTGAACTCTCATACCGGTGGTGGCCGTCAGCGAGAATGATGGTTTTATCTGATAGGGTGGAAATGAATTTTTGAATCACCCCGGCATCGTGGATGACCCCGAGTACATCCCGTACCCCCTGGTAGTCCTCCGTTTCATAGAGCGGATGCGTTACAGCTTCGTCCATATACGATTCCAATTCGAACCCTGGATCGGAGTAGAGCCCATGCGTAGGGCTTACGTGCATCAGCGTCTTTTCAAGCAGTTCGGTACGGTCATTTACTGCTGCCGGAATGGTATTCTCATGGCGTTGGATCACATTTTCCTCCCAATCGTATGCCCGTATGTTGCAGATGAATCCTTTCCTGCAGTATTCCTGGGTGGTGCCCGACAAGGTGAAGTATTGATAATACACATAAATGGAGGGCAGGGGATCGGGAACGAGAATTCCTGCTTCCTTCCACCGCTGCAGGGTATCTGCTGCTTGCTGAGCGGGATTGGCCCCAAGGGGTACCGATACATGAATGCTATTCAGCGGATTCTTGTAGAGCGAATGGCGTTGCTTTTCAGAAACTACATCAAACAACGGGGATGTCAGCGAATCAATTTCGTTGGTGAGTTTCTGGTTATACCTCCAGGCCCGCAGCGGTCTTATGTCAGCCATGAGATATTCAATATGCGGGGGTTCACGCGAATAACTAGTTAAGGCGATTCATCTTCCACTTACTCGGTGTTCCCGGATCGCCCGCAGAAGTGGCTGGAGCCGCCAGATTGGCAAATACAGTGGCTGCCAGGGCAGCGGCGATGATATCCCGGTCAGGATCTTCCTGTTGAGCCTTCAATACCTCAGGGTTAAAATATTGTTCAACAAAACGTGTGTCGAAGGCGCCGGATCGGAAGGCTGGATGTTCCATGACGAATCGGCAAAACCCAAGTGTTGTTTCTACGCCAGTAATCTGATAGTCATTGATTGCCCGGATGGTCTTCTCAATGGCTGCTTCCCGTGTAGCCGCGTGACAGATCATCTTGGCAATCATTGGATCGTAGTAAAATGAAATCGTCATTCCTTCCTCAAAGCCGTCATCCACCCGGATGCCATGACCCTGGGGTCTGCGGTAGGTTTTCAGCGTGCCGATGTCGGGAAGGAAATTATTGCTGGGATCTTCCGCATAAACGCGGACTTCGATAGCATGCCCGTTAATTCGGAGATCTTCTTGTTGAAAAGGCAGTTCTTCGCCTTCGGCGATTCGAATCTGAAGATTGACCAGATCAAGGCCTGTGATCTGTTCGGTCACCGGGTGTTCTACCTGAAGACGCGTATTCATTTCCAGGAAGTAGAAGTTCATTTTATCATCGAGGATGAACTCGACGGTGCCGGCGTTGAAGTAACCGCACGAGCGTGCGGCATTCACTGCAGCTTCACCCATTTTGGCACGGAGTTCCGGTGTGAGGATGGAGGAAGGAGCCTCTTCAACTACTTTTTGGTGGCGCCGTTGAATCGAACACTCGCGTTCAAACAAGTGCACCAGATGTCCATGTTGATCACCCAGGATTTGAAATTCGATATGCCTGGGGGTGGTTACATATTTTTCAATGAAGACGGAACCATCGCCGAAGGAAGAAATGGCTTCGCTTACGGCGCGCTCCATTTGCTCATCAAATTCCTCCTCCCGGGTGACTACGCGCATCCCTTTTCCACCACCACCTGCACTTGCCTTTATCAATACGGGATAACCTATCTCCTTGGACACCTTCTTTGCCTTGGCGATATCACTAATCGGTTCGGCAGTTCCCGGGACCAGGGGCACGTTGAATTGCGAGGCTGCATTCTTTGCCGCCAGCTTGCTTCCCATAATCCGGATGGCTTCAGGCGGCGGGCCAACAAACAATAACCCGGCCTTAATCACGGCCTTGGCAAACCCTTCATTTTCAGAAAGGAACCCGTATCCAGGATGGATCGCATCGGCACCGAGCTGGAGCGCAGCTGCGATTATTTTTTCGCCACGGAGGTAGGATTCGGCGGAAGGAGAAGGTCCGATGCAGATCGATTCATCGGCGAATCGAACGTGCAGGGCATGGCGGTCGGCCTCACTATAGACCGCAACCGTTTGAATGCCCATTTCTTTGGCGCTGCGCATCACCCGCAAGGCAATTTCGCCGCGGTTGGCGACAAGGAGTTTGGTGATCTTCTTTCGTATCATGTATGACTGCAATGCTATGAATAATTTTGTAAATCCATAGAAATACAGCCTTCCGGAGGCTATTTCATGAACATTCCTTTTTTTCCGCTATTTTTGCCGAAAATTCACGCAATAACCCAGTACCAATGGTAGACCTGTTTGACAAGCTTAAAATGGAAGCCGGCCCACTTGCCAAGTATTCGCATCTTCCAGACGACTATTTCTTCTTTCCGAAGCTAGAGGGTGAAATAGGCCCTCACATGAAGTTTATGGGCAAGGACGTACTCAATTGGAGCCTCAACAACTACCTGGGTCTTGCCAATCATCCCGAGGTACGCAAAGCAGATACAGACTCAACTGCGAAGTATGGTCTGGCCAGCCCAATGGGTGCTCGCATGATGTCCGGCAACACAGTTATGCATCTCGAGTTTGAGAAGCAGTTGGCCGACTTCGTTATGAAAGAAGATGCGATGCTGCTCAACTTCGGATATCAAGGAGTGCTTTCAACCATCGACGCGTTGGTGGACCGCAAGGATGTTATTGTTTATGATGCGGAGTGCCATGCCTGTATTATTGATGGCGTTCGCCTTCACATGGGAAAGCGGTTTGTGTATACCCATAACAACATGGAGAGCCTGGAGAAGCAGCTGCAGCGGGCAAAAAAATTGGCCGATGAGACGAGTGGAGGCATCCTTGTGATCACCGAGGGAGTATTCGGGATGTCCGGAGATATGGGCGATCTAAAAGGAATTATTGCGCTCAAGAAGAAATATAACTTCCGTTTGCTGGTGGATGATGCGCATGGTTTTGGAACTATGGGCAAGACCGGAGCGGGAGCAGGCGAGGAGCAGGGCGTTCAGGATGAGATTGACCTGTACTTCTCTACGTTCGCTAAATCGATGGCAAGCATTGGCGCGTTTATCGCCGGTGACAGGCACATCCTGAAGTACCTCAGGTACACTACCCGGTCACAGATTTATGCCAAGAGTTTGCCTATGCCACTGGTCATTGGAGGCATGAAGCGTCTGGAGTTGCTGCGTACTCAGCCCGAGCTAAAGGACAAGCTTTGGCAGATTGTGAACGCTGTTCAGGACGGTTTGCGCGACCGGGGCTTCTATCTGGGTCCAACGAAATCACCGGTCACTCCGGTCCTTTTTAAGGGAGGTGTTGGGGAAGCTGCCAACATGTCGATGGACCTCCGCGAGAACTTCCATATTTTCTGCTCAGTTATCGTGTATCCCGTTGTCCCTAAGGATGTTATCATGTTCAGAATCATCCCCACGGCGGCCCATACAATGGCCGATGTTCAGGAGACTTTGACTGCCTTTTCCGGCCTGAAACACAAGCTTGACGACGGGTTCTACCGGAAGGAAGAGCTGGTGACAGTGACCAAAGGAATGTAAAAAATATCGTTTTTTGCTTGTATTTAAGGCATTTTGCCTAACTTAGCGACCATAAAATCCCTTGTTTTAACCATAAACTAAATAGCATGAAAAAATTTGAAGAACTGAAGAGCCTTATTGCCTCCATCGAGAATGATGCAGACAAATTCTATAATAAGGGTAACAGCGCTGCCGGAACGCGTGTTCGTAAAGGCATGCAGGACCTCAAAAACTTAGCTCAGACAATCCGCGCTGAGGTTCAGGAATTGAAGAATAAGGAAGCTAAATAATTTAAGAAATTATTGTAGCCGACTAATCGGCTATAGCGAGGGGACCACGGTTTACTGTGGTCCCTTTTTTGTTGCCTGGTAAATCGTGCGGATCTTCTTCACCAGGCTTTCTGAGGCCTGAACCAAAGGCAAGCGGACGTTGGGTCCGCAAATGCCCATTTCATGCATAAGTTGTTTGACCCCGAC
>JANNAZ010000381.1:0-11496 GCA_031384895.1 Cyclobacteriaceae bacterium
AGCGTGGTCATCGACGATGAGATACTTCGTCGGATGCCGCGCGATGTTTGCAGTGCTGTTCACATGGCTGAAACACTCCGCGGCAAGAAGGAAATAGTTACCCGTCTCCCCGACAAGTCCATCCATCGTTACACATACAAGGACATGGCCGAACGCTCAAGGCGGCTCAGCGCAGGACTGAAGAAGCTTGGCGTAAACGAAGGCGACCGCGTAGCCACTCTTTGCTGGAATCATTACCAGCACCTGGAAATGTATTTCGCCATACCCTCCATGGGCGCTGTACTCCATACGCTCAATCTTCGTCTTTCTCCAGATGACCTGGCCTACATTGTCAATCACGCGAGCGACAAAGTCATCATTGTAGATCAGGTCCTTCTTCCCTTGTTCGACAAATTCAAGGACCGGATCCGTGTCGATCATATTGTCGTCGTACCAAACGGGGACCAACCCCTGCCAGCAGGCTATGTTAACTATGAAGAAGTGGTAGCCTCCGCTGACCCTGCATCATTTACGCCCTTTGATGGCGATGAAAACACGGCAGCCGCCATGTGTTACACATCCGGGACGACTGGGCAGCCGAAAGGAGTTCTCTACTCCCATCGCTCCATCGTATTGCATTCCATGTTGTCGGCTTTCACCGATGCCATGGCAATTTCCGAAGCGGATATTGTACTCCCGGTAGTGCCCATGTTCCACGTTAATGCCTGGGGCCTTCCCTTCACGTGTACGATGGTGGGATGTACGCAGGTTTTTCCTGGCCCGCATCTGGACCCGCCCAGTCTGTTGGAACTTTTCGAAAAGGAAAAAGTGACAGTTACCGGCGGTGTGCCTACGATATGGCTTGGCATATTGAACATTCTCGATGCCAATCCGGGAAAATACAATTTGAGTTCCTTGCGCGTGATGCTGGTGGGTGGTTCTGCTGCCCCGATCTCAATGATCAAAGGATTCCAGGAGCGTCATGGGTTGCGCATTCTCCATGCCTGGGGAATGACCGAGACCTCCCCGCTGGGAAGCATCGGCAGCCTGACCAGCGAACTGCAGAAAGCACCCATGGATATCCAGTACACTTATCGATCCAAGCAAGGCATCGCTGCACCCTTTGTTGAAATGCGTATTCGGAATGAAAATGGAATCGCGCCGTGGGATGGCATAACGATGGGTGAACTGGAAGTCCGTGGACCCTGGATCTCCAAGGCCTACTACAATACACCGGATGAAGATAGAAAATTCACGATTGACGGCTGGTTCAGGACTGGCGATATCGTGTCAATCGAACCCAATGGCTACATCGAAATAAAAGACCGCAGTAAGGATGTCATCAAGTCAGGCGGTGAATGGATCAGTTCGGTACAGCTCGAAGGGGCATTGATGGGTCACCCGGCAGTGGCCGAGGCGGCAGTCTTTGCCATCGCGAGTGAGAAATGGATGGAACGGCCGATGGCGGCCATTGTCGTAAAAGAGGGTAAGTCGGTGACGAAAGATGAACTCAACAAATTCCTGGAACCGCTCTTCGCGAAATTCTGGTTGCCAGATGCCTACGAAATCGTCAAAGAAATACCGAAGACATCTGTGGGGAAATTCAAAAAGTCTGCGTTGCGGGAGATGTTTAAGGACTATTCGGTGTAGTCCGCTAGTAAAAGTAGATCTTAATTCGCGCCCTGCCCCTCGCCACGTCGACCGACTCAATTTTTACCCGCTGCACATCAAGCCCGGTGCTGACTCGCAGACTGGCCACCAGTTTATCCATGTCCTGAGGCATGATATGCTCCAGGCTGCTTAATTCAATCTCCCGCGAATGGATGCTTTTGGATACCCATTCCTTATCCATACCATAGGTAAGGGCAATGATGAACAAATTGATAGCAATCATCTCATAAACGGGTCCCGTCATAGTCGCATTGATCGTAGCAAGGACAAGAACAGTCACCAGATACGTCATATCCTTCATGGTAATCGTCTCTGTTCGGAAGCGCAACAAGGTGAAAATAGCTATCAATCCAAATCCGGTAGCCGTCCCAATGGTTGTTCCAATGTTGACCAGGAAGATGACGATAAACACTAACGCATTAAGAAGAAAAAAGGTGAAGTAGAATTCCTTCTTGCGGTTTATCGGAAAGTAAACAAACCTCACTAATACGATAACCGCCACTGCGTCCACTGCAAGGCGAATAAGAAAATGTATCGTAAACAATTGCGGCTTTTTAGGGCCCAGCATGGACTGCCCTTGTGCCAACGAAAAGTTGGCTGCAACGAGCACAAAAGCAATAGTGAGGCCAGCCAACAGGAAAAGCCTTAGATAATTGAAGTTATTCTTTACGTTTAGCATTCGCATGGTATGGAAGAATTCAAATAAAAGGAGGAACATTCACTACCGCGGAGTGAAGATACAAAACTTCCCAAACCTGCAGCAGAACCAAGGAAATCCGAGCAATAATTTTATCTTTACCTAATGCCCTTACCCGTTAGCCAGACGTGACCGACATTACTACCCAGATCGAAGCCCTTATCAACCAGGGCCGGTACGTTGAAGGCCGGGCTATGGCGCAAGTGGCATTAGCCACTTCCCCGTTATTGAGGGTTCAGCAGTTGTATGCGCTCGCGGTATCAAAATCCGGCATACCGAAAGCAGCCCTGGAATTCCTGGAGCCGATCTATCGGCAGCAAGTCGACGACCCGGAGACTGCCGGCATCATGGGAGGCATCTACAAGGAGATTTTCCGGAAAGACCAGGATACCAAGTATGCCTTGCTTTCGCGCGATACGTACCTCAAGAATTTTACGAGCACACGAAATTACTATACGGGGATCAATGCCGCGACCATGTCTGCCATTGCCGGGCAAGTTTCACGCGGGCGTGAAATTGCGTCGGAAGTCATCAACCTTATTGCTACAGCCCCTTCTGATTTCTGGCAGCAAGTGACTCTGGCCGAGGCGTATTTGCATACGAAGGAAAGGGAAAAGGCACTCGCCGCCTATTTCGCTGCGAAGAAAATGGCCGGAACAGACTGGGGAAAAGTAAGTACCGTTCATAATCAGTTGTGGCTCTTGAATCATTACGTGCCGGTACCGAAAGAAATTCTCAAAGTATTCAACCCACCTGGTGTCGTTTCCTTCATTGGGCACATGATTGATCATCCCTCCCGCAACCGCCCCCGGTTCCCTGCGGTGATCGAGAATCAGGTTCACGATGCCATTGTCAGCGTACTGAATACCTTGAATGCAAAAATTGGTTTCTGCTCGCTCGCCTGCGGAAGCGACATCCTGTTTGCTGAAGCTATGGCCGCGGCAGGAGGTGAAGTGAACATCTGGCTCCCCTTCGCTAAAGAAGATTTCATTGAAGCCAGCGTACGTTTTGCTGGCGGCGGTTGGATGGAAAGGTTTGAGAAGCTCGTAGCACGTTTTCCAGTGAACCACATCACGTACGATCCATATGCGGGATTTGATGACCTCTTCTCCTTTCAAAATCGGGTGATCTTCGGATCTGCTGTAATTCGAAGTTCGATGAATCATACGGAACCTACGCTGCTGACGGTTCTCTCTGAAACAGACTTGCGACTCAAAGAAGGAGGAACACGAGATACGATTAACCTTTGGCCTTTCCCAGGCCGATACGTCAATATCAACCCCGACAATTATGTAACACCCGGAATGGTCCCCCCGGTTGTATCGCTGAAAGAAGAACCTAAGCCCGTGTATCCTCCCATGGATCGCCCTGTGCTCTATGTAGTTGCTGCGGATCTACCCGCCAGCAGCCCGGAGGAGCAAACTAAGATTTGGGAAGAAATTAAGAAGAAGATGGATCTTCCGGTCCTGGCACCCGTAACAGTTGAAATGAGTGACATGATGATCCTGTCGTTCCGGTCTATTTTGGGCGCCATGGATCTGGCTAGAATTGTACTCAAATTTATGAAGTCCCACTTCATGCACGACCGGCTGAGGATGAGTCTGTATGCAAACGCCGTTCTGCTTGAGCCCAGGGGGAAGGAAAGAGAAAAGTTTTTTTCGCCAACTCAATCCAGGAAGCTGCGGGAACTGCACTCGCTCATTCCAACGGGGGCCGTTTATGCCTTTGCACGGTTCTCCTCTGCCCTTTCACTGGATGTCAATCACTACTCGGTAGACTATGCCGGGGTGATCACTGTCGATTGGCATCCCCAGCCCCTGGAGATCTTCAAGGTAAATGTGGGTAACTAATCCTTCTACAAGGTCACCCAGACCATATCGCCGCTCACTACACCATTTCCACAACTCAGGGCATTGTCTTAGGCTGGATTGAATCCCTGAAGCACCTTTGCGCGTCGTAAGATCAAAAGCGATATTATGAAGACCCTTTCTACCATTCTACTTGTCCTTTGCGGCCTGACGGTTATTGGCCAGTCCATCTCCGTGGAGTCTCGCAACGGCAGCCAAAAGACAACTTTCAACCGGGGCGGCGGGATGTCCAGTTTCAGCGTTGAAACACGGGGGAAAATGGATATCACCGATGACGATAAAGACATCAAGAGCATGTCTGCTGACGGATACCTTGAAATCACCAAAACCGTTTTTGGGAGCAAGCGAAAAATCGTTGTCAGCCCTCAAGCCAACGGGTTAAAAAAGGAATACTATGAAGGGCGCACGCTGATTGCATTTGAGCCAGAGGGAAGGAAATGGTTAGGAGAAATTCTACCCGAAATTGTCCGAAGCACTACCATTGCAGCAGAGAGCCGGGTGAACAGATTCTACAAAAATGCCGGAGCGAAAGGCGTCCTTGACGAAATCCGAATTATTGAAAGCGATTATGTAAAGGTGCATTACGCGAACCTTCTGGTCAGTTTGAATCCCCCAATTCAGAATATGGCAACAATTGTTGCTGAAGTCACCTCCACTATGGATTCTGACCATTATATCACGGAGTTCCTAACGAAGAACATGAAGAAGTTCATCCCTTCGAAAGAAGCAACCGAGGCCGTTTTTGCTGCCACCCGCAAGATGGATTCTGATCATTACAAAACCGAAGTCATAAAAGAAGCATTGAGTTCCGCCCCTGCCTCGCTGGAAAGCGTCCGGATCGCGCTTCAGGCAACCAGCAATATGGAATCTGACCATTACAAGACGGAGGTTCTTACTTCCTTGCTCAGGCAAACCAACCTGACAGATGAAATCCTGTCAGAAATGATCAATACCACAAAAACGATGGAGTCTGATCATTACCGTACCGTTGTTCTCACCAAAGTTCTTTCCAAATCCGGATTATCCTCCGGCTCCTTCCAGCGCGCCCTGGAGTCGGTCAAGGAAATGGATAGCGATCATTACAAGACTGAGGTTATGACCCATTTGTTGGAAAACAATCTTGGGGCCGACGTGCAGACCATTCTTATTGCCGCCACCTCCTCTATCGAATCTGATCACTATATCACGCTGGTTGGCAAGAAGATTCTCGAAAAGCAGGCACTCAGCGATGACAGCTTTCAAAAACTTCTGGAAGCCATGTCCAAGATTGGAAGCGACTATTACATCGCCGAATTTCTCAAAACGGCAGCGGAGCGCCCCAACCTCACAAAACAAAACATGCAGGCGATCGTGACCAGCGCCGGCACCATTGAATCCGACCACTATATTACGGAGGTCCTGGTAGAAATGGCACCCCGGATCAAAGCCACCAACGACTCCGCGCTTATGGATGCATACCGAACAACTGCCAAAAAGATTGGCTCTGAAACATACTATGGCAGGGTGATGCGGGCCATTGACTAACGTAGGTCCGCATTTTCCATACCACTAAAAATCAGTAGTTTCAAGGTGTTATGAGTTCTCTCATTCAGATTCAACCCTCCGCATTGCGAAAGTACGCTCTCCTCGTTGTGAGCTGCACCTCCATCGGCATCCTGATGTTGTTGTTCATGCACTACGGCAACACAGGGCAGCTACCAACGCTTCAGGAACAAGGCAAGCAGCTTATGCTGGCCGCGATCAGCACTTCGCTATTTGGGGCGCTTGTGTTGCAAATTGACAGCATGCTGGACAAAGCGATCGCCTGGAAATCCAATTTCCTGCTTCGCTTCATCAGTGGTCTCTTCATCAACATTATCCTAGTCGTCTTCTTCTTTACGTTGACGGGCAAATATTGGTTTTCCGCAGGAGCAGAAGAGCTGATTAAGCTGAACATCCTCTTTATCATCGCTGTCTTTATCTATGAGATTTTCTATGGTCTCTTCTATTCCTATCGTCATTACGCGGTGACCCAGGCGGAAGTATTGCAGTCCGAGCGGTGGCAACTCGAACTTCAATTTGAATCGCTCAAGAATCAAATCAGCCCGCACTACCTGTTCAACTGTCTAAATACCGTCTCCTCTCTTCTCTTTAAAGATCCGCGCATCGCGGAAGAGTTCGTCAGGCGAATGGCAGATACCTTTCGATACGTCCTCGGAAATCAAAAACATAAGCTGGTCACGCTTCGTGAAGAGCTGCAGTTTGTCAAGGCCTATTATTTTCTGCTCCAGGTGCGGTACGAGTATCATCTGCAACTTGAGATCAACGTGCCACAGAATATCATGGATACCAGCATACCGCCAATGACCTTGCAATTATTAGTCGAAAATGCCGTCAAGCACAATGCGATAAGCAAAGATCAACCCCTGCTGGTTTACATCGGAGCTAAAGACAACACGCATGTGATTGTCTATAACACCAAAACCCAAACCCTCAGACCCACCAGCAGCTTTCGGGTCGGATTGGAGAATATTCACAAGCGATACCGTTTTTTTTCCACTGAGCCCGTGCTGGTCCAGGATGCAGAAAAATTTCAGGTTCAATTGCCAGTTCTCTGGAGTATCCCCACAGCCCATCCCAGTAACACATGAAGCGGTTGTTCATCCACAACCCGTTCTTCCGTATCCTTACCCCGCCGGTATATGGAGTTCTCGTTTACCTGATTATTCTCCTGGTGAACAATACCGTGGAACAAGTCAGCACGCTGATCAGTAACCAGGAAGTCTATGCCAGCATGGCCTTGAGTCTGATCGCATTCGAATCCATGCGGCTAACAATCGTATTAATTGAGCGGCTGACCCTGGAGGAAAAAAGCAAAACCATTCTCCAATGGGTAGCCACCTCAGTTGTGTCCGTTACAATCGTACTCCTGGCCATCAGCCAATACTATTACCGGGTTATCGGCTTCGACATTAGTTTTCGGGAACTAAGCCTCTTTGGCTCCATCTATCTTCTTACGGCGGTTCTTTACAATGCACTCTATCTTGGCAACCGTTACCTACATCATGAGAACACCCAACTTATTGAACAAGAGCAAAAATTACAAGAGAACCTGGAAGCTGAATTCTCTTCCTTCCGGCAGGAAATCAACCCTAATCTCCTATATGATAGCCTGGAAGAACTGATCCTGTGCATGCACACCAATGCCGAAATGGCTGAAGAACTCATTGACAGCCTTGCCGCGCTGTATCGGTATCAACTGATTAACAGACAAAAGGAATTTGTTTCGCTATCGGAAGAACTTCATGCCGTGCGACACCTCCTTCGGCTGGTAAACGCGAAACACCACAACCAGATTGCTTTGAATGAAAACCTGCCAGACACAGATGCTATCCAAATCATGCAAGGATCCTTACTAACCACCCTGGACAGTATTGTGCGCAATACCCTCATTTCTGAACAATCACCCTTGCTCCTGACCCTGTCCCAGGAAGATGATGAATACATTGTTTTAACGCACGGACTGAACGACAAACTGTTGCTCCATCCGGAAAGTCAGCAGGCTTTCCAGCAGCTCCAAAGATCATACTCGATTTATAGCGACCGTCCTTTCGTCCAGGTAAAAGCCGGTCGGGAAAATTATATTAAATTTCCACTAATCACCGTCAACAAATCCGCGGCAATCCCTGCATGAGCCTTACCCTAAACGTTCTGATCGTCGAAGATGAGACCCCTGCCGTGGAGAAACTCGGACGCTACCTGCAACGCTACAGCCCAACTATTCGCGTGATCAAGGTGTGTGACAGCATCGCACTGACCGTACCGTGGTTGACTGAGCATCAGGCAGAAATAGACCTGATTTTCATGGACATCCAGCTTAAAGACGGGGTAAGCTTTTCAATATTTAGCCAGGTCAAGGTTCAAAAGCCGGTGATCTTCATAACCGCGTATAATGAGTTCGCATTGGATGCCTTCAAGGTGAACAGCATTGCCTACCTCCTGAAGCCTGTTACGTTCGATGATCTCCGGGCCGGCCTGGAGAAATTTGAAAACTTCCGTGACCAGTTCGTTGTGAACGACATACGTATCGGCAACCTGAAAACGCTCGCCGAAGAGAACGGGCCAAAATCATATAAGTCCCGCTTCATGGTCAAAGTAGGAGATCACATCCGCTCCATTACGGCCGATCAAATTCTCATCTTTTACGCCGACGGCAGGGATGTCTATCTGGTCACCTCGCAATCCAGAAAGTTTATCATTGACTTCACCCTGGAAGCGCTCGAAGAAGTTTTGGATCCCGCCCTCTTCTTCCGGGCAAACCGTACCTATATTCTCAACATCAATAGCATCCAGGATGTTGTCATGTACTCCAACAGTCGGCTAAAAATTGCGACTCAGCCAGCCTGGGACAAGGAGCTTATCGTAAGCCGGGAAAAAGTAGGTGAATTCAAAGATTGGTTTGACGGCAAGCCCGCCTAGAACTTTAGGTACGCATAGCCCCGAAGCTGGTACGTGGTTAAGGTTGTCAGCATGGAAACAGCCGGCTTTACTTCAGAGACGATCCGGGTCCTGTCTACTTTTCGATTGATCAGGGACTGGCCGCAAACAAACATCTTCACTCCAGCGGCCTGCAACTCCTTGTATAACTTGAGGTTTGGATTATCCACTTTATACTTGGCCCGATATTGCTCATTGTTCATCGTCGTATACGTTGCACCGCCATGTATAGCCAAAACAACATTCATGTTGGATGCAGGCACTCCGCCCACGGAGTGAAGATTGAGCAGTCGGGCTACGTTGTTGAGCGCCCAATTAATCGTATCCGCCTTTTCGCTCTCACGCTCCACTTCAATTACTATAGTGTAGGTGAGTGCAGGGTCGGGCTTCTCTACAGCAAAAGGTACTTCAAAAATGCCTCCCTGGCTTTTGATAACCGGGTTAACCCGCTGTGGGGACTGTGCGGCCAAGTGAGAACCAATAAACAAAACGATAATAGAGACTGTGATGTTTTTCATCTTACTGATTAATTAGAATGTTTATCCCTGCTATAAAGATCAGAATTGCCGTGACCTTTCGGATGTGACCGGCCGTAAATTTTCTCACTCCCCAACGCGATCCCAGCTGACCGCCCAAGAACACCACGCCCATCAATGGCAGAACCAATTTCCAATCAAAGGTTGCTGCTCTCGCCAATTGGCCAGTGAGACCGCTCATTGAATTTACGAGGATAAAGACACTGGCTAGTGCAGAAATATTCCGCGCCTGGTCCCAGCGCACAAAGTGCAAAATCGGAGACAGAAAAATACCGCCGCCAATCCCCACTAAACCGGAAAGAAACCCGATGCTCCCTCCAAGCAGGGAACCAAGAATCACCAGATTACTTTTAATCGATGGAGGATCTCCGTCCGGATTAGACTTGTTTAGCCAAAGAAACAACGCCGCAGCCACCAAGGTAAACCCAAGGATCATAAAAAACGCAGCTTCCTGGATCGGATAGTAGCCCCCCAGAAAGGACATCGGAACACTGAATACCAGGAAAGGCCAAATGCGCTTCAAGTCAAGCAATCCTTGACGGTAGAAAATGATAGTCCCGCCAGTCACCACCACTACATTGCAGAACAAGGCCGCAGGCCGCATCACTTCGAAGGGCATGGCCATGACGGCCATCAGGGCAAGGTAACTGGTACCTCCACCAAATCCGACAGAAGCATAAATGACGGCGATAAGAAAAAATGAAATGAGAAGAAGATAGTCCATTCAACGAATAGCCATTAACCGCCAATAGTCGACATAGACTCCATCAATGGAGCATGCAGCGCACGCTGCGACTCTGCCTCAAAACCATCTTTGGATCGGTGAGCCAGCGCAGTAAGCAATGACGCTTTCACTTCCTCATCCGACACTCCGGATCGGATCAAGTCCCGAATGCTCAGGACACCGTGGTCGTATAGACAGGTTTTTAATTCACCCTGTGCCGTAATTCGTATTCGATTGCACGTCCCACAAAAGGTCCTGCTAAAGGCCGCGATGATTCCAATATCCCCCAGGTGCCCCGGTATCTCATAATGATACGCCGTTGAATTCGCTGGATCCGCCTTCCGTTGCATGGTGGGATAGGCGACTTTCAACGACTCGAGAATTTTTGCATATGTCCAATTCAACACCGGATAGTGGTTGCCCTCCCCATTGAATGGCATCTCTTCAATAAACCGAACCGAAACAGGATACAATTTCGTTAATTCCGCCAGGCCAAAAATATCATCAGTGTTCTTACCATCCATCACTACCGCATTTATTTTCACGGCAATCTCGTGCTTAAGCAACGCTTCAAATGTTTCCCACACCCGATCAAATTCATCCCTCCGGGTTATCTCCTTGAATCGATCCCGATCCAGCGTGTCAAGACTCAAATTAACAGAAGCTATACCCAATGACTTCAATGCAGCAACGTGTGGCGCGGTGAGCACTCCGTTTGTTGTCAGGTGAACCTGCGCGATACCCGGGATTTCGACAAGCGTAGCGAGGAGCTTCATCAGGTCATTTCGGACGAAGGGTTCACCTCCGGTAATCCGAACCTTTGAAATTCCCAATGTAGCCAGCAGACGGACCAGCCGCTCAATTTCCTCGAACGAAAGAAGTTCCTTCTTGGCAACATACCGTATACCTGCTTCCGGCATACAATAGAAGCACCGAAGATTGCATCGGTCCGTGACGGCCAGCCTTACGTAGTTTATTGGGCGGTTGTGATTGTCGAATAGCATGGATAGGAATACGAAATATAGTCATAGACCGTTTATATTGTAGCTTGAACGGCCGAATACCATGAAGATACGCATAAAAGCATACGGCATTGCCCGGGAAATAATGGGGAGCTCGGTCGAATTGGAGTTTTCTGGAGTAACTGTTCTCGACTTGCGCAAGGCACTCCTTGACAAACATCCGGAATTAGTCGGTCTCTCTTCACTCCTGGTGGCCGTCAATCAAAATTATGCAGCGGATGGGGCTAGGCTAGGAGAAAATGATGAAGTGGTTATCATCCCCCCGGTCAGCGGTGGATAGCTCAGTTTACCCCATAAAATCGTAGCCCTTTTAGGGCAAAACGGGATAAAATGCTGAGGATTGTCATTGCTTCTGTTTGGGTGAATACCTACTTTCATTCAGCATAATTCGATACCCAAAATTTACGGATATGATAAAAATTACCGACAAAACGATTGACATCCAAAAAGTCATCGAAACGGCTTCCAGCCTGGGTGCGGGGGCCGTTAATGTTTTTATTGGGACTGTACGAAACACGGCACA
>JANNAZ010000398.1:0-13160 GCA_031384895.1 Cyclobacteriaceae bacterium
CGTTGTTTTCATAAAAGGGCTTGTAATAGCCGGACAAGGAACCATCGGGTTCATAGAGTTCCCAGGTGCCAACGCGCAGTCCTTCCTCCATGTGGCCTTTGGTCTGAAGTGTTCCGGTTGGATAATATCCTTTATAGAGACCATTTCCTTCCTTAAATTCACATTCTCCTTCCAGCTTGCCGTCTGGTGAAAAGTATTCCCAGCGGCCTTCGTTCAACCCGTTGATAATTTGGCCCTTCGTTTTTAGTTTTTTCCCCGCGTGATATTCACGGTACTCTCCGGTTCCGTTGGAAAATGTAATTTCACTTTTCAACGTCCCATCTGCATTAGTCGCGCTCCAGTACCCTTGTTTCTCTCCACCGGCAAATTCACCTGCCGAACTTATCGTCCCATCCTCAAAATAATAGGTCCACTTACCCGTCTCTTCATCGGCGTCAAAACTGCCCACAGAGCTAAGTTTACCTGAGGCAAAATAAGTCTTCCATTCGCCTGTCTTCTTTCCATTCACATATTCTCCTTCACTCTGCAATGTCCCATCTTCGGCAAAATAGCGCCAAAGCCCGACGATCTTGGATCCCGCTTTCGGCCCCTCTGCCTGCACCTTGCCAGAATGAAAGTACTCGGTATGACGTCCGTGATCATCTACATACTGCGCTTCGCCCCGCTTCGAGCCGTCTTCAAAATAGGTGATCCAAAGGCCGATTCGTTTGTTCTCCACGTATCCACCTTGCTCCTTCAATTTTCCACTTTCATAATAAATTTTCCAATCACCTTCTTTGTTCTTGCCATTTACAAGTCCTTCCATGCTTTTCAGTCCATTTTCATAGAAGTATTCCCATTTTCCAGAGTTGGAGTTTTGTCTTAGAATACCCCGCATACGTAAATTGCCCGTCTCATAATAAAACTCCCAAACTCCCGCCGTTTCGTTGCTGACAAACTGCCCTTTCGACTCAATGACGCCATTCAAAAAATAGGAAAGATATCGGCCCTGCAAGACGTTGCGGAACGTATCCTTGACCTGGTATACTTCCTTGACATTCTTCTTTGCCGCATCGTGGTAGGTAAAACGCGTGAAGCCCTGACCCGAACAAAGCCAAGGAATGCCCAACATAGCCGCCATTGCAAGAATTCTTCTCACTCCACTCAATTTTGAATAACAAATTTAACGAATAAAAAGCAACCAATCAGGGTTGCTGCAAAGCCTTCTCTATGGCAGGCTTTCCCCACTCCTCCTTCTCCAGGTCGTTCCACAATTCGGGAAAAAAAATAATCTTTTGAAACCGTGGCGGCAGATACTTTTGCCAATTTGTTCCGCCCGTCGCCTTAATGTCTTCTGGGCTTTTGTGCAAATATCTGCCGGCAGACTTCATATGCGATAGTGGCCAAAAAACGTTCGCGAGCAAATCAAACTCCCGGAGCACTTTGATAACAGCGTGTTTCTGGTCAAACTTATTCTTGTAGACTTGCAGCAAATTCTTGTCCGCATGCTCCTTCCCTGTTATCAGAAAATCAGCCATGTACTTCTGTTCGAACTGCTGGAGGGTAAGTGTTTTCTTGCCAGAGGCCAGCTCAGTCGCTCCGCTACGCCAATACAATTTCTCCAACTGCTGCTCAATCGAACCGGTTGTCAACCCAGGGCGACTCGCCGGATCAACGAGATTGATCATATCTGTAGACCGGATTTCAATCAAGCGGTATTGGGCTGATTGAAATCCGCTGGCTGGCAACAGTGACATTCTAAATTTAAGAAACTGATCCCGCTCCATGCCCTCCGACATGATGTCGAAGCTGCTGCAGAGGTTTTCAAAGTAGCGAACCATCCGGGTAAGCCGGGCAACAAAAAACTTCTCGTCCAGATCAGGTTTATTGACAACCTGTTCGATTTCCCAGAGGATGAGGTTAAAATAAAGCTCAGTAATCTGATGGTAGGCGATAAATACTTTTTCGTCTGGAAATTGGGTCTTCGGATTCTGGAGGCTGAGCAGGGTATCCAGGTGAATGTAATCCCAATACGTCAGATAGTCTGCGTTGAGCAGGCCATCGAGGTAGGAAGTAAGGTCCTGGCCCATGACCTCGTATTTTTGCTTCAGCTTGGCAAGCAAATCGCCCAAGCCAGGATCAACGGAAGTATCCATACTTATCGCTAAATTTGAAGCAAATTAATCAAATTGTATGGCAACCGTATCAGCCTCCTCCACCCCTGCAAAGAAATCACTCAAACAAGATGTCTACGAGCAGCCCGACTTCTACCAGATCGACAGCCTGCTGACCGAAGAGCACAAGTTGATCCGGTCTTCAATCCGCGATTTTGTTAAGCGGGAGATTAGCCCCTACATAGAGGATTGGGCGCAGCGTGCTCATTTTCCGTATGAGATCGTTAAGAAATTTGGAGAGATAGGGTCTTTCGGACCTACGATCCCGCAAGAATATGGTGGCGGTGGACTGGACTACATCTCGTATGGAATCCTGATGCAGGAAATTGAACGCGGCGACTCAGGCATGAGATCAACAGCGTCTGTGCAGGGATCCTTGGTCATGTATCCCATTTACAAGTTTGGCTCAGAAGTTCAGCGAAAAAAATATTTACCCAAACTCGCTTCAGGCGAATGGCTCGGATGTTTTGGCCTCACGGAACCCGATCACGGTTCCAACCCCAGTGGAATGGTTACGAATTTTAAAGACATGGGCGATCACTATCTGCTAAACGGCGCAAAGATGTGGATTTCCAATTCACCGAAAGCAGAAGTCGCCGTTGTATGGGCCAAGAATGAAGCAGGTAGAATTCATGGACTTATCGTTGAGCGTGGCATGCCTGGATTCTCTACTCCCGAAACGCACGGCAAGTGGTCGTTGCGTGCCAGTGCGACAGGCGAACTGGTGTTCGACAATGTAAAAGTTCCTAAAGAAAATCTGCTCCCCAACAAGAGCGGGCTTGGCGCGCCGATGATGTGTCTTGATTCAGCCCGATATGGCATCGCTTGGGGCGCGCTGGGCGCAGCCATGGATTGCTATGAGTCGGCCAGGAGGTATGCAGCCGAGCGTATCCAGTTCGGAAAACCCATTGGATCGTTTCAGCTTATGCAAAAGAAACTTTCTGAAATGCTCACTGAAATTACCAAGGCCCAGTTACTCAACTGGCGGTTGGGCACACTCATGAACGAAGGCAAGGCAACAACACCGATGATCTCCCTGGCGAAGCGCAACAATGTTCATATTGCGCTCCAGATTGCCCGCGAAGCACGACAGATGCACGGCGGTATGGGCATCACCGGAGAATACTCCATCATGCGTCACATGATGAACCTGGAATCGGTGGTTACCTATGAAGGAACGCATGATATTCACCTGCTTATTCTCGGAAATGAGATTACGGGAATTCCGGCGTTTACGTAGAGGTGTTAACGTTTTGAGGTGTTAACGTTGGGTGCCTGAGTGGCAAGGTTAACGTGCTCGATAAGAGTGAGAACATTCACCAGTTCTGAACAAAGAAATAGCTTACAGCAGGTCAAGCACTTTAATCAGACCCAGTTTCACTTCTCCCATTTCCTTGAGGGAGAGTATTCCAAGACGTTTTACAAATCGTTGATTTGAAATTGACTTGACTTGAAAACAGTCTGCCACGGCTTGTTTTGAAAGGCCGTTGGACTTTGACGGGCGAAGAGGTACGTGCCATTCGCGCGCTGAACGGCCGGGGTCTGTAAGCGGAACCACAACTTTAAGTTGAAGCGCCCCGATACTGTCATGATTGACAATGACGGCCGGCCTAACCTTGTCAATCTCCTGACCAATCTTTGGAGCAAAATCAACAAGCCAGACTTCCGTGTGCTTCATTGCTCCTGGATGTCAAGGGCGACGCCTGAAAGATTGTTGGCTGGTTTGGCGTAGTATGTTCTGGTCTCTGGTTCGTTCGCCTGTGATTCCATTCGCTTATAAACTGCCGCTCTATTCTTCCTTAATTTCTCCAAGGCCTTTTGCATGGGGCTCTCTTCATCGGCCGACCGAATGAGTATCCCCTCGCTAGTCTCCTCAATCACCACGCGTTCCAGCTTATACTTCTTGATCATTTCAGAAGGGATAATAACCGCCTTGCTGTTTCCTACCGATGTCAGTGTCTTCACCATATGCAAATATACAGAATGTTATAACATAGTTATAACTTGTCAATCTTGACCTTTCACAAAGTAAGCAAGAGCGCAGGCCGTTTAAAATCTGGTTTTCAGGACTACTTCACAGGCCTTACCCTAAACAGGTTTGAGTCTGGCTGATAGTCGGCTTGGAGATTCCATGCTCCCGGGCAACATCTGGATGTTCTTGCCAGCATTATCAAGAGGTGGGTTATTCTGACTGGAAATAATACCTTTGCGCGCCTATTTAAGAGCGTATGATTTCAGTAGATGCAGTAAGTGTAGAGTTTAACGGTTCGGCCCTCTTTAGCAATATCACATTCAACATTAACGAGAATGACCGAATTGCCCTGATGGGCAAAAACGGTGCTGGCAAGAGTACGCTACTCAAACTAATAGCCGGTGTCAATAAGCCCACGCGTGGCAAGGTGACGGCCCCCAAAGATGCAGTAATCGCTTACCTCCCTCAGCACTTGCTGACGAAGGATGACGCCACATTGTTTGAAGAGGCCTCAAAGGCATTCTTAAAAATCACTGCAATGAAGGTTCAGATGGATGCGCTGAACCACCAATTGGAAACGCGTACCGACTATGAATCGGATGAGTACGCAAAAATCATTGAGCAAGTCAGTGAGTTAAGTGAAAAATACTATTCCATTGAGGAGACCAATTTCGATGCCGAGATTGAAAAGACGCTGATGGGATTGGGGTTCTTGCGCTCAGATTTTTCACGCCCGACCAGTGAGTTTAGCGGTGGGTGGCGTATGCGCATTGAGTTGGCCAAGATCCTTCTGCAAAAACCTGATCTCATTCTGCTGGATGAGCCCACGAATCACCTCGACATAGAGTCGGTGCAATGGCTGGAGGATTTTCTAAAGAATAATGCGAAGGCCGTGATTGTAATCAGCCACGATAAAACGTTTGTTGATAACCTCACCAATCGCACCATTGAGGTTACGATGGGGCGCATTTACGACTATAAGACGAACTACTCGCACTATTTGCAACTGCGCAAGGAAAGACGCGAGCAGCAACAAAAGCAGTTCGATGACCAGGCTAAGCAGATTGCTGACATTCAGCAATTTATTGATCGGTTTAAGGGCACGTACTCGAAGACATTGCAAGTACAATCGCGCGTGAAGATGTTGGAGAAGATTGAGATTGTAGAAGTAGACGAGATTGACAGTAGCGCGCTGCATTTGAAGTTTCCTCCCGCGCCTCGGTCAGGCAATTATCCGGTGATCACGGATGGTCTCAAGAAAACATATGGCGACCATGTGGTCTTTCAGGATGTAAACTTAACTATTGCTCGGGGTGAGAAGATTGCGTTTGTAGGCAAGAACGGCGAGGGAAAAAGCACCCTGGTGAAAGCCATCATGCGTGAAATTGATTTTGACGGGAAGTGCACATTGGGTCATGGCTCGCTGATTGGGTATTTTGCCCAGAATCAGGCTTCTTTGCTGGAGGGGGATCTCACTGTATTTGAAACGATCGATGAAATTGCCGAAGGCGACATCCGTACGAAAATAAAGGACATGCTCGGTGCGTTCATGTTCAGCGGTGATGACATCGACAAGAAAGTGAAGATGCTTAGCGGCGGTGAGAAGACCCGCCTCGCCATGATCAGGTTGTTGTTGCAGCCAGTCAATCTGTTGATTCTGGATGAGCCTACAAATCACTTGGATATCAAATCAAAAGATATTCTAAAAGACGCCTTGCGCGCGTTTGATGGTACGTTGATTCTTGTTTCCCACGATCGTGATTTTTTAGATGGCCTTGCCACAAAGGTGTTTGAGTTTGGCAACAAACGTGTTAAAGAACACTTTGAAGATATCGCTGGCTTCCTACGGAATAAGAAAATGGAGAATTTGAAGGAGATCGAGCGGTCAGCAAGTAGCAAGTAATAAGTCGATGGTCGATGGTCCATAGACGATAGTAGAGACTCCAATGGACTGTGGACCGTGGACTATCGACTCCCCAATCGCAATAGCCCATAGTCGATGGTCCATAGTCCATAGTAGTGGCTGCAATGGATCATAGGCACTTTCTATCGACCATGGACCGTGGACTATCGACTTCCCAATCACAATAGTCCATAGTCGATGGTCCATAGCCCATAGAGGACCCAATGAGCCACGGGGACATATTTTCTATCGACCATGGACTGTGGTCTATCGACTATCGTCCATGGACCGTGGACTATCGACTCCCCATCCGTATCTTCACGGTTTGAACGTCAGAATACTCATCTTGATATGAAAATTGTTACCGTCCTTGGCGCAAGGCCTCAATTCATAAAGGCAGCTACCGTCTCCAGGGCATTAGTCAAAGCTGGAATCAAAGAGTGTATCATCCACACGGGTCAACATTTTGATAAGAATATGTCAGACGTATTCTTCCGGGAAATGGAAATTCCAACTGCGCACTACAACCTGGAAATTAATAGCCTCGGGCATGGAGCCATGACCGGACGCATGCTGGAAAAGGTGGAAGAAGTACTTAATATAGAAAAGCCAGATGCCGTATTGGTTTACGGAGACACCAATTCCACCCTGGCCGGCGCCCTGGCAGCTGCCAAACTTAGAATCCCGGTGGCCCATGTTGAGGCCGGGCTCCGTAGCTTCAACATGGCCATGCCGGAGGAAATCAACCGAATCCTTACTGACCGTGTCAGTTCAATTCTGTTCTGCCCTACCTCCACGGCCGTAAAGAATCTCAAAAAGGAAGGTTTCGAAAAGTTTGACTGTCATATCGAGCAACCGGGCGATGTGATGTTTGATGCGTTGAAGTACTACGGCAAGAAAGCGGAATCCGTCTCTCAGGTGCTTCGCAAAGAAAATCTAACAGGAAAAGAATTCGCCCTGGCTACCATCCATCGCGAGGAAAATACAAACAACCCGAAACGACTCCGTGCCATCGCCGATGCGCTGAACACGATACACAAAACACTTCCCGTGGTCCTCCCCCTACATCCACGTACGCGAAGCTATCTGGACTCACACAAGATAAAACTTGACGTCACCCTCCTGAATCCTGTCGGCTATTTTGATATGCTGATGCTCCTTCGCAATTGTCGTATGGTCTTCACGGATAGCGGTGGATTGCAAAAGGAAGCCTACCTGTCCGGCAAATTCTGCTTGACTTTGCGCGATCAAACGGAATGGACTGAGTTGTTAGCTACTGGGGCCAACGTGTTGGTGAGTGCAGACATCCGTCAGATACTTAGTGCCTTTAAAGAGAATAGAGAGAAGAAGGTCGTTGTCAAGCCACTCTATGGCCGCGGCGATGCGGCGGATAGAATCGCAAAACGATTGAAGAGGCTTAAGTCGTGAACCACATGTTCCACATTGCGGAATCTAAAGGGACCCACCAGTCGGTTGCTACCTAGTCTTTGATGTAAATCAAAACATTCAACCACTGGACGGGGTTTCGTGGGTCGTTGGTGTAAACCGTGATTGCCTTTTGTTGGGTACCTCCCCGATTCTGGGGCTTGAAGATTATCTTTATTCGCGTAGAGTCTCCAGCACGCACGCTTTGTTTCTCAGCTACGGCAGAAATACACGGACAGTTTCCCTGCAGCGCCTTGATTTTTAGCTCACGCTTACCCTTGTTGACCAGCGTGACATTCCGTTCCAGGGAAATTCCCGGTGTATGCTGTCCCAGGTCAATACTTTGCTCTCGCAGAACGGCCTGCGGCGCCTTCACCATATCTTCAGCTGTTGGCGGAGGGTAAAACTCCTCGAGTGTAGCAAACACGGAAATCGATTTCGTTGGTTCAGTCGGATCGCTTGTGTTGAATAGCAAATTATCTGAACTGAATCCAAACGCATTCTTCATCCTGGCGTTGTAGACCACGTTGATGACGCCTTTCTGTTTTGGTTCTAATACCATTGGCCCGTCGATTAGGATGTAGTCGGGCTTCTCTACGCTCAGAAAACGAAGCGGCTCGTCTCCCCCATTCATAATAGAAAACTGCTTCTGAACGGGATCTCTATTGATATAGGCTGTGCCCATGTTGAAAGACTTTGACTTCAGTTTCAGGGAGCCCATAGAAACAGGGAAAATACTTCCTTCATCTATGGCCGATAAGACCACTTGCCCTTTGATTTGAAGCACGACGGGATTGGGGTCAGCATCTGTAAGAATGGTAAGGGTCTTGTTGAAATAACCGGGCCTTCCCTTCGGATCAAAACTAGCTTTGATGAAACCGTTCTTGCCTCCTGCTACTGGCTCTTTTGACCACCCTGGTGTCGTACAGCCGCACGAGGCTGTTACATTCAGGATTTTCACAGGTCTACCGCTGCTATTCGTGAACACGAACTCATGATCGGCATTGCCATTAGCTTCCACGATGTCACCAAAATCATATACCTTCTCCCGGAAGATGAGAGGTTCCAGAGCTTGTGCCCCCAGAAGACAGGGAATCAGTAGTACGGCAACCAGAATCAGCTTCGACATAGAACAATTTAAAGGCAAAAATACGGGGATTTGAGTTAACCCTGTTTTATTTGCATCCAATATGGCAAGAATTCTCACCGGCATTCAAAGTAGCGGGCGCCCCCACCTAGGCAACTTGCTGGGTGCTATTGTCCCAGGAGTCGAGCTTTCACGTAGACCAGGTAACGATTCCTTATTCTTTATTGCCGACCTGCACTCGCTGACCACGATCCGCGATGCGGAGACAAGGAAACAGAATACACTTGCGGTAGCAGCTGCCTGGATAGCCTTTGGGTTTGACACCAACAAGAATCTCCTCTACCGACAAAGCCGCATCCCGGAAGTGTGCGAGCTGACCTGGTATCTCAGCTGCTTTACGCCGTATCCCATGCTGGCCAACTCAACTGCCTTCAAGGACAAATCCGACAGGCTTGCCGATGTGAACGCCGGGTTATTCGTGTATCCAGTGCTTATGGCATCCGACATAATTCTCTACGATGCCAACATCGTGCCGGTGGGTAAAGACCAGAAGCAGCACCTGGAAATGACTCGCGACATTGCGACAACATTCAATACCCAGTTCGGCGAAACGTTTGTCCTCCCGGAAGCGCAAATTGACAACCGCGTGATGACTATACCCGGAACCAACGGCGAAAAGATGAGTAAGTCCTCCAACAACATCATTGACATTCTCCTCACAGAAAAGGAGCTGAAGAAACAGGTAATGTCCATCGTCACTGACAGCGCGCTGATGGAGGCCCCGAAAAACCCGGACACGGATACCGTGTTTGCGATTTACAAATTAGTGGCTACTGCAGAGCAAACGACCGAGCTGCGAAAGAAATACCTGGCAGGTAATTTTGGCTATGGACATGCGAAGCAGGAACTCTTGGGACTGCTCATTGATAAATACAAGGCTGAACGCGAGGCCTTTCAGAATCTCATGGCTAACCCAAAGGAAATAAACAGGAGACTGGAAGAGGGTGAAGCCCGAGCTAGGGTAATCGCGAGAGAAGTGTTGGGGAGAGTTAGAATCAAATTGGGATTCTCGGAGTAGAATGGCAAATGTTGCCACAGATTTCACAGATTAGCACAGATTGTAAGGTCAGAATATCAACCTCTTGTATTCTAAGCTTTTACGCCCAAAATTGACAAGTAAGCCGACCTCACACCCTGAAACCTTCAGGTAGTTGATAGTTTGAGCAATTTGATCATTGGCGAGGCCACCTTCTACGGCCTTTATTTCAAGAATTATCTTGTCCCTCACCACAAAGTCAGCATAGAACTTGTGCGGGAGGATTGAGTCTTTATACTTAATTGAGTATTGTACCTCTCTGCCGAAAGTAATTTCCTTTCGCATAAGTTCGAATTGAATTGCATCCTTGTAAACTATCTCGAGGAATCCATTCCCGAGTGTACGGTGGACATCCATGCAAATCCCAATCAAAACATAAGTCTCGTCTTTTAGAGGGAAGTTTATGTCAGTCGATTCAATCGCCATCGCACGCAAGTTCGCGCGATTTAAGTTTGTAACATTATGGTTAGCCTCCGGAATTCCTGACTAAAAAAATCTGTGTTAATCTGTGGAATCTGTGGCAAGACTCTACTTAGCCGTCCACACAATCTGCTGCTTCTCGCTGCCGATGTTGAGGACGATACGGGGAGGATTGGGAAGAATGGCGAGCTTGGTGTCTTTGCCTGCATAATCGTCCATCTCAACGAAGACGCCCTCCGTGTTGGCAACACTGTACTCATTGTCCGCACTGATCAGGTACTTTTTCGCTATGTAGGCGATAGGCACCAGCACATCACTGTCGGGACAGTACTCGTCATGAATATCCTGTAAAGCCCGTTCCATGTCGTCGCCAAACGTCTCCTGGAAGTCATCCTCCAGATCGTGAAGCTTCTCTTCAAGGTCATCATAGGCCGGGTTGCTATAATCTAACGTGGCCAGTTCTTGCCGACTTTTGATGATTCCCAGGAGGGCTGTATCGAGCGCTTTGACGTCCATGTGTGCGAATTTAGGGCAAGATTAGGGAAAAGCGCCACAAGCTGCAAGCCGGGGGGTTGTAGCTGATTCCGACACCGTGTTTTGAAGCTACGCACTGGCCTGATGCTAGCTAAAGCCAAGGGATAGCCGCAAACCGTCCACTTGAAACTTGCTACTTGCAGCCCACTCGCACTGAATGACAATCCAAGCCGAATTCTTAATTTTACCAGCCTAATTAATTCGCTATGCAAAAGGACTTCTTACCCATCAATGGAACCGATCACATAGAATTCTATGTCGGGAACGCCAAGCAGGCTGCTCTGTTTTACCAACACTGTTTCGGCTTTTCGCTCGTCGCCTATGCCGGGCCGGAAACAGGAGTCCGCGATCGTACTTCCTATGTCTTGGCGCAAGACAAGATCCGTTTTGTGCTGACCACTTCATTGCAGCCGGGCTCAGAAATTGCGGAGCATGTAGCCAAGCATGGAGATGGTGTCAAGGTCCTCGCACTCTGGGTTGACGATGCCACCAAATCATTCAGCGAAACGGTTGTTCGTGGCGCACATCCTGCCTTTGCACCCAAGACGATGAAGGATGAATCCGGCGAAGTAGTGCTTTCCGCTATTCACACCTATGGAGAGACGCTCCATACCTTTGTGGAGCGCAAGAACTACAAAGGCGCCTTCCTCCCCGGCTACCAGCCCGTGAAATCCACCTTACAAGGCACACCCATTGGGCTTAAGTATGTTGACCACTGTGTCGGCAATGTTGAATTAGGAAAGATGAATACCTGGGTAGAATTCTATGAGAAAGTCATGGGTTTCAGCCTCCTGATGACGTTTGATGACAAAGATATTTCTACAGAATACAGTTCGCTGATGTCGAAGGTGGTGTCCAACGGCAATGGGTACATCAAGTTCCCAATTAACGAACCCGCCTCTGGAAAAAAGAAATCGCAGATTGAGGAGTACCTCGACTTCTACAAAGGGCCCGGTGTACAGCATATCGCAATCGCGACTGACGATATTGTCAAAACTGTTTCCGAGTTGCGCAAACGCGGCGTGGAATTCCTTTATGTACCGGAAACGTATTACAAAGATATCCTCGACCGTGTCGGCAAAATCAACGAAAGCCTGGAAGACTTAAAGAGGCAAAATATCCTGATCGATCGTGACGAGGAAGGCTATCTGCTGCAGATCTTCACCAAGCCCATTCAGGATCGACCGACCGTTTTCTTCGAAATTATAGAGCGTAACGGTGCGAAGTCATTCGGTAAAGGAAACTTCAAGGCGCTCTTCGAATCCATTGAGCGTGAGCAAGCCCTGCGCGGAAACTTATGACCCCTACACTGACCCAACTTCAGGCCGTAACACCCCGCGAAATCTTTCCGGGATTCATGGGGCGAATGATTCACTCAGCAAACATGACCTTTGTTTACTGGGAGGTCCGTAAAGGCAGTCTGGTACCAGTCCATTCCCACGTTCACGAACAAGTCGTAAATATGCTTGAGGGGGAAATTGAATTGACCGTTAGTGACATAACACAGGTACTCAAACCGGGGGCCGTGCTTATTATACCCTCGCATGCAATTCATTCCGGTAAGGCACTCACTGACTGCAAAATTTTGGATGTATTCTCACCCGTACGCGATGACTACCGGTAAACCGAAAAACCCATGACAAAGACGTCTGATCTATACTTACAATCGCAGGCTCGCGCAAAAGAGTGGCTGGCAAGTTCTATCGACGAAGAATCGAAGAAACAGGTGCAGGCACTTCTTGACCATGAAGACCCGAAACTGCTAATCGACAGCTTTTATAAGACGCTTGAATTTGGAACTGGCGGGCTACGCGGCCCCATGGGCGTGGGATCAAATTGCATCAACCAATACACCATTGGTTCGGCCACCCAAGGGCTCGCCAACTACCTGAAGAAGTCATTTCCCACCGAAGCCATCCATGTGGCCATTGCTTACGATTCCCGGAACAAGAGCAAGTACTTCGCTGAAGTCACGGCCAATGTATTCTCGGCTAACGGAATTACCGTCCATGTTTTCCCAGAATTGCGCCCGACTCCGCTGCTCTCTTTTGCCATCCGTCATTTGAAATGCAAGTCAGGCGTCGTCATTACGGCATCGCACAACCCCAAAGAATATAACGGGTACAAAGCCTATTGGACTGATGGCGCTCAACTTGTTCCACCCCATGACACCAATGTTATCAAAGAAGTAAATGCCATCACCAGTTTTGATAAGATTCGTTTCACTCCTGACAAGTCAAAAATAAAGACAATCGGTACGGAGGTAGAGGAAGCGTACTATGAGCAGGTCAAAACACTGATCCCCCGCAAGGACAGCATCAAGCGGCAAAGCCAAACCTCAATTGTTTATTCCAGCCTTCATGGATCCGGAATAACAATGGTACCAGAGTGCCTGAAACGACTTGGCTTTGAAAATGTCACAGTCATCGAAGAGCAACAGGTACCAGATGGAAATTTCCCTACCGTTGCCTCTCCGAATCCGGAGGAACGTTCGGCCATGGACCTGGCGCTACGAAAAGCCACACTCTTGAGTGCCGACCTGGTAATGGCGACCGACCCGGACGCCGACC
>JANNAZ010000401.1:0-11434 GCA_031384895.1 Cyclobacteriaceae bacterium
CTGCAATTGCCTTGTTTACGCCAGACGATGAATTGAAGAACGGCATGTTTCGTCCTCGTCAGAACGTTGTTTTAGAATTGGGTTATTTTATGGGTCGGGATCAGCAGCAGAACCGGAAGATAATTATCCTTAAAAGGAACCCAATCGAAGGTCCTTCTGATATTCATGGAATTGAAACGTTTAATTTTGAAAAGTCCGTTGAGGAGGTTTCCATGAAACTCCAGAAGCAATTAAAGCATTGGAATATTATTAAGTAAAAAATCGAATCATTTCTTATCTTTATTCCGCACGCGGAAACACAAATAGAAATAAAGCGAATTAAATAATCTGTGCCCTATTTGTGCCCCGCGTTCTTGAAGTTGTTGTAACAAACTGATAATTAAGATTTAAAGCCGGTGGGGTATCGTCATCTCACCCCGACAGCTTGATCATCAAGCGTCAGCAAAACCCTCTATACAATATGTGTGGAGGGTTTTTCATTTTCCAAACTCTCCAAAATATGCACATACACCCATCGCTGTGGTGAACTATTCGGTGACCTCCGTTAGAAGTTAGTAGAGGTCACCATCTTACCCTTAAGAGCCTGATCCGGCTGCTGTCAATTCACAAAATGACTGTGGAAGAGTTCTTTCTGGGACTGCATAAAGAGTCCCGGAAATAGCCCTTGGGGTGACTTTCAAGGGATTGCTTGCATATAATCGGTCTTTTTATTACCTTTTGGAACTAGATAGACCCCATTATTTAGGGTTTATCGTGTATCAAAAAGTAATGGCAAGAAGTACCTACTTATCTATCAATCTCACACAGCCTCAGATTGATCTCCAACTCATGCTGGACGACCATGAGCTAAATATCTTTTCGCTGGAGGCAGTAAAAAAAATAGCGAGGAAAAGATTTGACAACACCAGTGAGTTGATAGAGAACCTCGTTCACAAAAAAATACTCTCCCGGATCGAGCGGGGTAAATATTGCAGAGCCAATTTCCGCGATGAAAATGTGATCGGCTGTTTCCTGGTGGACGACGGCGCTGTTGCTTACTGGTCCGCTTTAAACAAGCACGGCCTTACGGAGCAATTTCCGAATACTGTCTTTATTCAGACTACAAAGCCCAAGTCAGCCAAAACAGTTTTTGGCACGAAGTACCAGTTCGTAAAGATTGCAACCACAAAGAGAGCTGGAATTGTGAAAGAAGGTTTTGGGAATAACCAGTACGCCATGACAGACCTGGACAAAACCATCGTGGACTGTTTTGATCTGCCAGAGTATTCCGGTGGTTACGCAGAACTACTTCGTGCCTTCAATCAAGCCAATCTCAATTCGTCAAAGCTGATTGAGTATTGTAGGGCGGTAGGCAATAAAGCTGCAACAAAAAGAATGGGATTACTAGCCGAAATGCTGAAACCGGAACAGCTAAAACCATTTATTGACTTTGCGCAGAAAGAAGTAAATCAAAAATATAACTTGTTTGATCCGGCAGGCCGGGACGAGGGAGAATTTGTGAACACATGGCGGATGAGACTAAACATCAGCCGCGAGGATATTTTGAACATAGTGAATAAGCAATACTGATGATCCTACAGAAGGAAATAATTACGATCGCGGAGCAGAAAGGCGTTTTGAAAAGCACCATCGACAAGGATTGGGTGCTAGGTCATTTCCTGGGTGCGATCTATTCTGAAGCCAAGCTTAGGGAAGTCTTGATTTTTAAAGGAGGAACCTGTTTAAAAAAGTGCTGGTTTCCTGATTATCGTTTCTCCGAAGATCTTGACTTTACTTCCAAAGCACCTGACTTTGAATTGAAGCAAAGCCACCTGGACTTTATTTGCTGGCATGTAAAGGAAAATGCTGGAATCCTCTCACACGTGGACTCCCTTAGCCCATTGTTGTTCAATGACAAGTTGACTGGTTATGAAGCCATAATTAAATTTTGGGGTAACATATAAGAAACGAAAGTGATTCTAATCGTAAAGACCTAACAAACGCTCACCAATTAAGCGATCCAATTTTATTGGACACCATTTCGCCGTTAGGCCTGTTGCGAACCCTTGTCAAGGGCGAGGCAATTGTCGATTGTATTTTGTTTTTCTCGGAATCGACACCCTTGGCAACGGCCCCGCAACAAGCTCAATTAGCAGCTTGTCTGAAAAAATGGTCGAGTGCGATCACTCGATATTTTCTTTGATTGATGAAGGTACGACCCCCAGTATGTAAACGATGATCAAAACTGCAATGAAGGCCGAAAAGATAAAAGTCGCCGGAGCCCCAAACACTAACCATATCAATCCTGAAAGAGAGCTTGAAATCATTGTGAATATGCTTTGAAAACCTGTAAACGTTCCAATCGCTGTTGCGGTATCTTTACTGGAACAAATGTTGCTTATCCAAGCCTTCGCCACGCTTTCCGTAGCCGCGGCATACATTCCATACAAAAAGAACAAAGCAATAAACTGATACAATTGATCACTGATCGCCATTCCAGCATAGACGAAGGCAAATAGAGCGAGGCCCAAAACAAATGTTTTCTTAAAACCGAATTTATCGCTGAGTCGTCCTAAGGGGTATGCAGAAATGGCATAAATTAGATTATAGAAAACGTAAACACCAATCACAGCAGTGTCATTCAATCCGGATTCCTTGACCTTTAGAAGCAAGAACAAATCCGAACTGTTGATCAGTGCGAAGGCGAGCAGCCCAACCACGAGCTTTTTATAAGCAGAAGAGCTCTCTTTCCAGAACTGCACAAACGAAATGACTGAAACTGATTTAAAGTCAATTTTCTTCCTCTCCTTTTTTTGATCGGTGATCAGAAAGGTAAGCGCTATTGCCAGAATGCCAGGTAAGAAAGCGAAGTAAAAGAGATTTATGTAGTTTCCCGGAAATAAAAATAGATAAAGCAAGGCGAGTGAAGGCCCGATCACAGCCCCCAGAGTGTCCATGGATCGATGTAACCCGAAGACTCTTCCCTTTGTCTCAGTTGTTGCCTCATCGGAAAGCAGGGCGTCTCTGGCCCCGGTACGGATACCTTTTCCGAAACGGTCGATCGTTCTTGAAAAGAATATCCAAAGTGGAAAGATATACACAGCCATTAAGGGCTTTGAAATGGCACTAAGCAAATAACCAAAGCGTACGAATGGAAGACGGCTGCCACTGACATCGGATAACTTACCGAAATAACTTTTACTTAACCCGGCTATCGCTTCTGCAACACCCTCTAAAATTCCAATCAACAAGACAGAGAAGCCAATCTCTCTCAGGTATACCGGCATGACAGGGTAAAGCATTTCACTGGCAATGTCCGTGAATAGACTTACCAAAGATAATATCCAGACCGTACGCGTTATAATTTTCCTCTTTGCAAGCCTGTGCGAGTCCATCTGCTAATTAACTACAAAGAAATCTTAAATCCGCCATTGAAAATAAATCCGTCTATCGGAGAATAGATTTCCCTGAATTGTGGATTCTGAATGGTTCCTGTATAGATAGGCTCGTACCGCGTTTGTCTGGAGTCCAAAAAATTCTCTCCATTCAAGAATAAACTGAAATGCTCAAACTTTCGCTCCACGGAAAGCCCCATCACCCAATAGTCTCTGGTTAGCTCTCCATCTGACAAGTACTGACTACCGACATAAAATGCCTCATATGCGAGGCGTAGCTTGCCTTCAATCTCATACATGATATTAGTGTTCAGGCGGTGATTGGCGGTCAGGGGATTGAATGTATTTGTATTGTTGAAGTTGCGGTCAGCATCGATATAAGTATAACCGATATATACGGACAAGTCCTCAACACTCAGTTTAACATTTGTTTCGAATCCTTTTGAAGTCAAATTGCCGTTGGCGTTGTAGAAAGCATAGTTTCCGTTGGGCAGGGGTGTATTGTTTAAAATCAATGGATCTTCCAGTGTGGTATAGAAGAACAATTGATTTATCGTTATGTCAACTTCATCAGAAAGAGCGGTTTTGTAATTAATGTCAAAGTTTCCTCCAATTGATTTTTCCGCCTTTACAGTGTTGTAATCGAGAGGCTGGATATTCCTGAAACTTTTAGATTCCGCTTCCTCGGAAAAAACGGTGGGTGCTTTGTAACCTAACCCGCCACCAATTCGCGAAGTGAGCTTGTTCGTAAACTTGTACATTAGCGAAATGCGAGGTAGCACAAATAAATCATGTTGACTGTTGTAATCCACCCTGACCCCGGTTTCAAGAACTGTCTTCTTGAATGGCTTGAAATTATTTTGGACAAAAGCACCGGCGGTTGTCAATTGATAGTCAAGTGGAAACATTAACGGCTGATCTTGAGTGAAGCGGTCGGTCCATAAATTGCCGCCCATGACCCATTCACTTCTTTCGTTGGGTATCAACAAGCTTAACTCCGAATAGCTTGAGAGTTGATTTCCAGAGAAACTGAAGTCTGACAAATCAATATTTCGGGCAAAGTAACCGATGCTGTTTTTAACGGTAAGAATGGAATTGTTTTCGAACTTTTGCTCCAATTTAAATTGTGATGAATATCGATTTGACTTATTCCTTTCAAAATAGGTATGAGTAGCGTCTCCATTCCCGGCGATTACGTTCATGTCACCTCCGGTGCGATCTTCAAAACTGGCATTCACCCCGAAACTTATGGTTGTTTCATCTCCATAGTAAAACAATCGTGGATTAATAGTGCACCGCGTAAATTCAGGAATATCTGAAAACCCGTCACCATTGCGGTCGAAGGCGGTCTGCGAATTACGCGCAGTGAAGAAGGTAATACCCCAATGTTTAAACTTTTCCGAATAATAACCACTCAAGTCAAGAGCTTTTGTCTGATTAGTATTCGCCAGGAAGGAAATCTCTCTTTTCTCAGTAGGTACCTTAGTAACCAGGTTAATAAGTCCTGCTATTGCTCCACCCCCATACAGTGTGGAGGCTGATCCCTTTATTACTTCCACCCGTTTCAAGTCCAATGGAGGAATCTGTAAAATGCTTAGCCCGGAGGAAAATCCGGAATAAATTGGAAAACCATCCCTGAGAAGCTGAGTGTATTTCCCGTCAAGTCCCTGGATACGAATGCTGGTGCTCGCGGAGGTGGCAGAGGTTTGCTGCGTTTGAATCCCGGTACTTTCCGTGAGGAGCATTTTAATATTTCCCGGCTGCATACTTGCCTTTTCGTCAAGTTCCCCTGCAGAGATGGTTTCAATCCGGGTGGGTATATCGTCGATAGTTCTGGTGCTGCGTGTGCTCGAAACCACCACCTCACTCAGGTTTGTTTGATCCGGGAACAGATCTATTTCAATGACAGCTGCAGAACGAAGAGGGAAGGTAAAGGACCTCTCTCTCGATTTGTATCCGACGAAGCTGAATTCAATTACTTGATTTCCATCTGGAATATTCTTGATTTCGAGGATTCCACTCTCATCTGAACTAGAACCAATGGTAGTCCCTTTAAGCTGACCGGTTGCTCCGGCTAGTACTTCCTTTGTCTCTTCATCTATCAATCTTGCTTTAAAGGTGTTTTGGGCAAATACAAAATTTGCCAGCAGTGACAATACTATTGATGTTATAAAGAACCTCATGATCCTGGTTGTTAATGATTAAAGAAAATAACAAGGCACCTTTTTTAAGGCGTCCCAATTAAATAATCACTAAACAAATCAGATTAAAAGAGAGGAATTAATTAAAAACAGTTTGGGTCTGTAAAAATAATTGGACGAGCGAGGTTCTTCCGGATAAGTAACATCAATGACACCTAAATCACAGTATGCCTGGAGAATAATCTCAGGTGAGGCAAATCTGTCAAAGTCTACAGTAAGAATCCGGTTAGTCGCCTTGCAATCGATCTTAACATAAGAATCGTAGGTATCTAAAAAGGTATTGTCATAGTCAAAAATGTCGATCTCGAGTGTGGCAACACTGAAGAAAAATCCAAATAGGGATGCTATGACAAGTCGTTTGTTTTTCGACATAACGGGGGCTAAGATAAACAAAATCAAAAAAATACCATTTCACCGCCCAGCCAAAGGTAGGCCTGTTGCGAAACCTTTGTCAAGGGCAGGGCACGTGTCGATTTTTTTGTTTTCCTTTTTAGCGGATCGCCACCCTTGACAAAGGCCCGCAACAAGCGCAATTGGCGGCTTGTCGGAAGCAATGGTGGGGTATGTCCAATGGATATATGTCGGACTCAATAATTGACTAAATTGTTATTGTCAACAATGGATCACAAATGACGAAGTTCAAAGGCTTTAAGAAGAACCGATTCGAATCTAAGGTTCCCAAAGTTTATGAAGTTCGCTTTGAATCAGGTCATATTGAAGAAGTATTGGCTACTAGTGCAAGGGATGCAGAAATAGAAACGATGCAATTGCAAAGCATTCATGGGTTTTATAAGGGTGCTAGTCAAAAGGATGCGCCACCCTAGCATGGTTAGCAACAGCAATCCTTATTTGAAGCGGCTTTTTCAAGGCATTCCCTTCCTTCCTTATAGGAGAAATATGCAAGGCCTATAATCCCAATACTATCAATGTACATAAGCCCTGTCAATTCATACATGGCACTAGCCGCAAGCAGAATAACTGACATGTAAATGCACACCTTGGTGCAGGAGGCATCTGCGAGAATAGCTGCTGAGTTCAGTTGCTTGCCCACATTCGTTTTCCCCAAAACCAGAGCCCACATCACGACAATTGAAATAATTGAAATGATTACTCCCCACAGCGTAGTGATGGGTTTGTGACCTGTCCATAAATTGTAAGTACTCATAATGACCAACGCAGCAACAAGGGCATAAAACGAAATTCCAGTAATTTTCAAAGCTCTCCTCTCAAATGTGTCACGGTTACTTTCTGGCCGTGATTGAATTCGCAACACCATATAGGCAATCCCTAATCCGGAGATAACTTCTATAAAGCTATCGACCCCGAATCCAAAGAGGGTCAGACTCTCATCTTCAAATCCGAAAAGAGTTGAGATCACGCCCTCGCCAAGGTTATAAAGGATTGTAAAAATGGATAGGCCCAAAGCAACTTTGTAAAGTTTCGGTTTATTTATTGGAGCCATCAAAATACTTTCCATCAATTTTTGTGATTTAGCAAAGCGATTTTTATTCTATCATTAATGTCTGGCACAAATTTAGGCTTATGCCGGAATATGCTTGCAAGGAATTTCCGGCATAAACGGTTTCCCCCTTCCAGTCGTACCTCCTTCCAGGAACCCCCATTTATTCCGTTCCTCCTTGCGCAAATTCCATCCTAAGCCTGTGGGTGCACCATAATTAATTCAAACGATTATGGAAAACACAAATGAAAAAAGACTGTACCAGGTGGCCGAGATTCAGCTCACCTACAAGTCGCACGTGAGGCCCTCGTTACGTCCCAAAATCAACTGCTCTAAGGATGCCTACAAGGTCCTTCTGGAGAATTGGGACGGTTCTCAGATTGAATTGTTAGAGCAATTCAAGGTCATGTTATTGAACAGAGCCAACAAGGTCCTGGGCCTCTTTGAGGTCTCAACAGGAGGCGTTAGCGGCACTGTAGCTGATCCCAAGATCATCTTTACAGCCGCGCTTAAAGGTGGAGCCTCGGGGATTATAGTGGCTCATAACCACCCTTCCGGAAACCTCACAGCAAGCCAGTCAGACATTGACTTAACCCGAAAGCTAAAGGAGGCTGGAAAGTTCCTGGAGATACAGCTCCTGGATCATGTCATAGTAACTACAGAAGGATATTTCTCCTTTGCTGACGAGGGGCTGATCTAAGCCTCTTTTTTTTGGAAATGGTTCAATAGATTTTGAAGTCTTTTGGATCATTTCCTTTTCTTCAAATCATTTCAAATCTTATCTTTACATGAGTTCTTTCACATACGGATTGATTCACATTGACACATTCAAAGTCTGGTGAACTATTCGGTGAACTGCTAAAAAGTGTTCTTATAAGTTACTGTAAAATAGAGGGTTGTGAGAAAGGTTCGAATCATCTCACCCCGACTTCGCCCGCCAGATTTGGCTTTCCATAGCTTGATCTGGCGGGTCTTTTTTTTGGTATTTCGTTGCTTAATCGTCAAGGGCTCGTCGGGGCAGGTCTCTACTTAGCATCCGCAAATTGTTCTGCTTATCGGTGATGTAATATTGGCTTCTTAACTAAAGAGGCTAAACATTGGACTATGTATTTTACTTCGGTTTCCAATCGATTGTACGCGGCGCTGCCCGACCCAATTAAGTCAAGTAGAAGCCGGACCGAAGCAATCTTCCGCGCGCGCTCAGGTTGCTTAGGCGCACGAGTGAACCGGCACCCATCTAAAGCAATCGGCTCACGTGACCCGGTGGCTTTTTCATTTGCCTCGGGTACGGAAAGGCTTATCTTCGTTATGAAGTTGAGGCAACCCGGGGAAAATAGCCAATCGTTGCGGAAGCCAGCGAATTGAACCATGAACGACGATAACACCCAAAGCGATGCCGAAAGAGTGAAGCTCCTTTTTGAGAAAATCAAAAAGGAAAAAGGCGACCTCTACGCAGAGGCCATTGCCCCGCTTCAAGGAACATTCTGGATGTCCTCCCAATTTCAATACAACCTCAGGCTGGGCATCTTTTTCTTCTTCGTAGCAGTCTCCTGCTTCACGGCATATCTAATCGTCAGCCGGCAAGACTATGACCCCGGATTCCTGATTGCCTTCGGCACGCTTGTTTTCATCTCTTATAAAGTACTGGAGGAAGCAAAAAGGAAAAAGCGCTACCCGGCCAGTTACACGATAAAAGGAATTGTCACGGGCAAGATTGAAAAGTTTCACCACAATATTCCCCTGCAATATGCCGTGCTCAGCGAGAAAAAGAGGATACGGATCAACGATACGGACTATCGCAATCTTGCGTTGGGGGACCTCGTCCTAGTGACGTTCGTGGATCCCAATAACCCGATGATGGGGATATCGGTGAAAAAACTGGGTTCCATTCTCGAGGATAGTTCCATCGGAACAACTCCTCCCAGGCCCCGCGCCATAAACCGGTCTACTATGCGCTATTATCTCGGGCAATTCGCCCTTGGTTTATTGCTGATCAACGCCATCTTTCTCTTCACGTATGGGGCACGAACGATTGCCGCCAATCAATTTGTTGAACGATATACCCTTTTCTATTGGGCTCTTGCCGCCATCTCGCTAGCCGCTGTTTGCTACTTTATCATATACCCGCTTCTTCTTGAGCGGGTCCCCAAAGTGTGGACGCGAGTTGGAGCCTTGCTTTATTTTTGTTTTGGCGCTCTGTTTTCCACAGCACCCCTACTCATCGCGATGGATCATTTCCTGGTTAACATAAAAATGGTTGAATCGCCGGAGGCATTTGGGCCGGATGACCAGCAGTACTTTATGTTCAAACGATATCATCTGCATCGGGAATTGCAATATGACTCGGTCTACTACCGTTACGATCGGGGTGCGCGGGGTCAATCACCGCAGGATGAGTTTAACTATTTCGCAATCATCCCGCTGAGCGCAACCCGGGAAGACACCGCTTTTTCCTTGCTCCTGTATCGCAGCGTATCTTTCACTAAGTCAACAGGGAGCGCGGAGGAGATCAGGGACACGATGGAAGCAATGTATGTTCAAGAATACCAGAAGACGAGGGCTTTCCCATTTGACTCAATCACCTATTACAACCGGAGTGAAGGAGGCACGCTTACCAAATACACACTCGGCCAATTGGTAGGCGACCGGCTTGCCGAAATACCATTCCAATCGACAGCAGATGCCGTTCTGCTTGTGCCCAGTACCGACAATACTACCGACGAAGGCCCTTCCTACTTGCTGGGTTATGTGATCCTGTTCGCCGTGATCTTGTTGTTTTCAATTGCGTTTTCATAGAAAGCCGCCCGCCCGCTCGTTCATTTTTCCTCATCAAAATAAGTTGCATCGCGGATGATTTTCCCGTCTTTGAAAGTGAAGATGGTACAAATAGGTAGTTTAAATGTAGCCCCGTCCGGCAGTGTTCCCGAAGACACAAACTCAACGATAATTTTTTCATCCGACTCATAAATCCCCACCACATTGTCAACAATGTCGGGGATCGCATTTTGAAATCCGGAATACTTATCCACCAGCTGCTGGCGCGATTGCTTTACATAATCTTTTCCGTAAGAAGGGTCAAGAAAATCCGCATCAGGTGAATAGCAATCTGCATAAGCAACCCAGTCGTGCTTGTTAAAAGCAGCAAACAACCTGGTCACAATTTCCTTGTTTGTATTTTCGGGCTTAGCCGTAGGTTCGTTTTTGTTCTGGTTAACGCAAGAGACAATACTCCATGCGAATAAACCAAGGATGATTTTCAATTTCATAAGTTATTGTTATTTCATTTCAAGGAAAGGTCTCGCCTAAAGTTTACTTCTTCATAAACTAATTATTTAAGCCCAGGTCTGCATCCCGATTACCCCAAACCACATCAGGTAGATCGTGGCAATCAGGTTGAACAGGGTGACAAGCGCGGAATGCCAATAAACGATACGGTCAATCTTTGCATGACGCTCCCGGATTGCGATATACGCTGACCAAAATGACGTAACTGCGAAAGCAATCGTAAAGATCATGATGCCGAGCGAGACCGCACTCACTTTTCCGAGGAGCCCAAACGGATCCTCACCTCCGACCATGATCATCGCAACCAATGCAACAAAACTTAAACTAGCAACCAGCGGCCACAGCCGAACAGCAATTGTCGGACCCCTGGAGATTCTTCCCATCCAGAACCGCACGATCCAGATTAGAGCAAACAGCAGGGAAGTAAGAATGAAAAAGAGGCACGCGCACAATATCACAAGGGAACCAAATACAACAACCGTCGAAGAATGATGAAGAACCTTCCAATCAGCATGAACCACCTCGCCAGCCAGTGGATCCGTTGTCCTTACCAGAGCGGTCATGCCGTTCTTGGCTGATTTGAACAGGTTGCCACTTGCCATCAAGTAGTCATCCGTGTCGCCACCCAACAACGGACGCTTGTGAATAAGATCCTTGTCAGCCCAGATGCGGTCCACGTTCAGGAGGCGCTCCAAAAAGTAGAATTGCTGCTGTCTGGGGTTGATGGGGGTATAGTAACCAAACCAGGAAGAATCCTGTAGTGCCTCATTCGCGGTAGCCTCAACAGCCCGTGCCGTGAATTCACGTGTTTGGAAGTCTCTGATCAGGTTGACGATCTTCTTGAGCGCATCGCCGTTATCCGCAGTGATCATCACCGCATACCCAACCTGGTAGCCCGGTAAATAGGAAAGATCAGTAAGTCCGCCGTTCACACCCCCGTTGTGCGATTGATAAACAAAACCTTTGTAAAAGGAAGTATAATTACTCAACCCATACCCCGCCCGCATACCTGCTTCGGCGCCCGACGTTGTTGATGGTGTCTCCATCCGCTGAAGAGAAGCCGCACTGACTAGCTGGACACTGTCGACCGCTGCGCCGTTGACAAAGAACTGAAC
>JANNAZ010000188.1:0-14667 GCA_031384895.1 Cyclobacteriaceae bacterium
TAGGACAGCACAAACGCATCGGACTGCTGTTCTAGGCTCTTGTCTGCATACGGATTCGCCTTATATCTCCCTGCGGATTCAATGAGTTTGCCCAAGTCGGAGACATCGCTTACGGAAGTGAAGTGCTTCATGATAGTTCGCTGTTCAAGGCGTTAAAGAAAGGCATGCCTTCTTCTTCAGAAATGGAGAGGGCGGGCAAAAGCCGGATGGTATTTGGTTTAGCTTCTCCCGTGAAGATGTGGTGGGTGTTGAGTAGCCGATTGCGGAGATCAGCCCGATCAGGCGGCAGGTCAAAGCCAATCATGAGCCCGCGCCCGCGTACCTCGAGGATTCCGGCTATTGAACGCAGTCGTCGAATCCACTCTTCACCCAGTTGGGATGCATGAACCATGAGCGATTCCTTTTCGATCACGTTGAGCACGGCCAAGGCGGCGGCACAAGCCAGGTAACTTCCACCGAAGGTGGTACCCAGCATGCCATGCCATGGCTTGATGTCTGGGTGAATCAGCACACCCCCAACGGGAAAACCATTGCCCATCCCTTTGGCGGTGGTAATCAGGTCGGCCTGGATTCCTGAGAATTGATGGGCGAAAAATTTCCCGGTCCGGCCGTAACCCGACTGGATTTCATCGAGAATGAGCAGGCTTTGGTTTTTCTTGCAGGCTGCGGCTACGAATTGCAGAAAAGCGTCATCCGGTACGTGGATTCCTCCAACTCCCTGAATCCCTTCGATAATCACAGCAGCAACATCTGACGTCAGGGCCTGCTGCAAGGCAACGGTATCATTGAGCAGAAGAAACTCAATGTTGTGGCCTGCATTGAAAGGCGATACGAGCTTTGGGTTATCAGTGGCTGCGACTGCGCCAGAAGTTCTGCCGTGGAACGCCTTGCGAAAGGCAATGATTTTCTTCCGGCCCGTCACGAATGAGGCGAGCTTTAGCGCATTTTCATTCGCTTCTGCGCCGGAGTTGCAGAGAAAGAGTTGATAGTCCGTGTAGCCTGACAGTTGCCCGAGTTTGTCAGCGAGTTTTCGTTGAAGTGGGTTCTCCACACTGTTCGAGTAGAACGATATCTTCTCCAGCTGGTTGGTTATCGCCTTGACAAACTCAGGATGACCGTGGCCAATCGAGATGACGGCATGACCTCCATAGAGGTCCAGGTACTTGGCTCCGGTCGCGTCCCAAATCCACGATCCCTTAGCTCGAACTGGTTCAATGTTGAATAGGGGATATACGTCAAATAATTTCATTCTGGAACAGCCTCAGCGTGATCATTCAAAAATCAATTCAATCAGTGACCCCATTTTCAAATTTTCAAATTGACCAATTTTCAAATTAGAATGCACTTCCCTTCAACTTCAATCCTTCCGTTTCGTCTAACCCAAACATCAGATTCATGTTCTGCACTGCTTGACCGCTGGCTCCCTTCAGGAGATTGTCTGTGACAGAGTGCACAGCGAGCATGCCATCGACTTTCTCAAGATAAACCAAGCACTTGTTTGTATTCACCACTTGCTTAATGTCGACCATTTGCCCGGCTATGTGCGTGAAGGGGTGATGCTGATAATAGTTCATATACAGCGCGTTGAGATCTTCGAGGGATGAATTGCTCTCCAGGACGGAAGTAACAAAGATCCCCCGCGCGAAGTCGCCACGCCAGGGTACGAAGTGTACATTTCCGAAGTTTGGCTGCAGCGCGCGAAGGGTTTGATGTATTTCGCTGTTGTGCTGGTGCTGCAGCGTTTTGTATGCTGAGATGTTGCTCGTGCGCCATGTGAAGTGCGTGGACTCCTGAAGCGCTTGACCGGCGCCGGTTGAGCCGGTAATACCTGTGGTGTGCACGGTATGTAGCTGTCCGGCCTTGGCTAATGGGAGCAAGCCCAGTTGGATGGCCGTTGCAAAACAACCCGGGTTAGTCACATTGTGAGCCCTGCGTATGGCATCACGTTGAAATTCAGGGAGCCCGTAAACAAACGCACGCCCGTCAACACCGCCACCCAGACGAAAATCATTTCCGAGATCAATGATGCGTGTGGCCGAGGGTATTGCATGCTCGCTGAGGAAGATCTTGCTTTCCCCATGGCTGAGGCAGAGGAACAGGATGTCGACCGATTCGTCAACGGATTGAACAAAAGTCAAGTCGGTTTCCCCGTACAGGTCTTTGTGTACGGAGGTCAGGGGCTTACCATGCTGACTTCGACTTTGCACAGATACTAATTCTGCCGATGGATGATTCAGCAACAGCCGGACCATCTCCCCACCGGCATACCCAGCGCCGCCAGCAACGCCCGCTCTGATTTTCCCTTTCATCAATACTCCAATTTGAATTTTCTAACTACTAACCACTTATTATTACTCCTCCTTCACCTGGTGATATATCGCCACTTGGTTTCCAAAAATCCGCGTAAACCCTTTTACATCTTCACCCGTCCACCCAAGATTCATTTCTCCGTATTTTCCAAACTTCGACGACATCAGATCGTACGGTGATTGAATCCCGTTTATCTGAAACCGGTAGGGTAGCAAAGTTACACTCACTTCTCCCGTAACGTGCTGCTGCGATGAAGTAAGGAAGGCCTCCATATCGCGCATAATTGGATCAAGGTACTGTCCTTCATGAAGCCAGTTGCCATAGAATTGGGCGAGCTGGTCCTTCCACGATAATTGCCATTTGGTCAAGACATGCTTTTCTAGGGCATGGTGCGCTTTAATAATAAGTACAGGCGCGGCCGCTTCGAAGCCCACACGCCCCTTAATACCAATGATCGTATCGCCAACGTGGATGTCGCGGCCAATTCCAAACGGGCCGGCCTTTGCTTGCAAGTTGCCGATGGCTTCCACCGGATGAGCAAATTGCTTCCCGTCAACCGATGTGAGTTCACCTTTTACAAATCCGAGCCGAGCCTCTTCTGGACTGCTTTTCGTCACGGGGGTAGGCCAGGCTTCTTCGGGGATCATACCCATCGAATTCAACGTTTCTCTTCCGCCAACGGAAGTGCCCCAGAGCCCCTTGTTAATAGAATATGCGGCCTTCGATGCATTATAGGGGATACCTTTCGCTTGCAGGTATTCAATTTCAGCTTCACGACTTAGTTTCTGATCGCGAATCGGGGTAATGATTTCGAGCCCGGGTGCGAGGATTTGAAAAGTCATGTCAAAGCGCACCTGGTCATTGCCTGCCCCCGTGCTTCCATGGGCTACCGCATCAGCCTTCAATTCCTTGGCATATTGTGCAACGGCTAGAGCTTGTGACATGCGCTCTGCACTCACACTGAGCGGATAAGTGCCGTTCTTCAAGACATTGCCATAGACCAAAAAGCGGATTACCTTTTCATAATAGGTTTTGGTCTCATCAACTGACCGATGTGAGGCAGCGCCAAGCCGGAGTGCCCGAGATTCTATGTCTTTAAGTTCAGCGGGAGAAAATCCACCCGTGTTGACTGTGAGGGTATGGACTTCAAATCCAAGGTCTTTGGATAAGTAAAGGGCACAATATGAAGTATCCAGTCCACCACTAAAGGCCAATACTACTTTCTTCATAGAAAGGGGTTAAGAGAGTTAACGTCGAGTGTAGGCCAGGTGCCTTTACCGTTCAGGATTAATACTACCAGAAGAACAAGAAGCTGAGGATGGATTTACTTTTTTCTTCTCTTTCTCCTTCTTTTCGGCCCCATCCTTTCAGCATGACAAACTGTTTAAAGTGGACCCACCGGTCAAAAAGCGTAAGATTTTCTGCCATGACTCGCCGGTGTTTTGTCTCGAGTTCCAGGGAATCAATGGCTTGGCCATTTAGCTCAGTGGCCTTTTTCTCTGCCGGATCGTATAGCATCGCTGTGCACATGCAGTTTGTCCGCTCTTTGCTCACCAGGATCTCATAGTTGACGCAGCTGCGGCATCCTTTCCAGAACTCCTCGTCGGTCGTCAATTCAGAATAGGTAACGGGCTCATACCCGAGGTCGGAGTTTATCTTCATAACAGCCAGACCTGTTGTCAACCCAAAAATTTTGGCATCGGGATATCGCTTTCGGGAAAGTGCGAAAATGTTGCGCTTGATCTCCTTAGCAACTCCCGATTTGCGGAACGCGGGGGCGACGATCAGCCCGGAGTTTGCTACGTACTTGCCATGTTCCCAGGCCTCGATATAGCAGAAGCCCACCCAGGTTCCGTCTGTGGCCAAAGCGATAACCGCTTTTCCCTCATCCATTTTTGACTGGATGTACTCCGGCGAGCGTTTGGCGATCCCGGTTCCTCTTGCTTTTGCCGACTCAGCCATCTCCTGGGTGATCGCTTCAGCGTATTTCTTGTCGTCTGGAGTGGCTTCCCGAACCAATAGTGTTGATTCCAATTCGCGTATTTGTTGTAATTGAATGTAGAGAATAGAACAATGCATCAATCGGTTCCGCTTCCTGCGGACCGATAAGGCACTACCGTTGCCTGCGGTATCAAATACGGATAAGTCGTCGGAAACTACGGATCACCAGGGGAAGAGACGCAAACCGGCGACGAAGAGAAGCTTCGTGCCCGGTGAGGGTGAAGTGATTTTTCAAATTCGTTATTCCAAATAAATCGTTTACGATCAGTTAGAAACCCCCCGAAAGGTTGGGACAAAACTAAATGATAATTAAATCACATGAGCAAATCTGGCGGCGTTTTTTTCAAGGAATATTGAGTTGCCCAAAGTACCTCCGAGCTAAGTAACTTCGCGCTGATATGGAGGAGTTTCTTCACCAGTACGGATACCTGGCCCTTGCCCTCGGCACCTTCGTGGAAGGTGAGACAGCCATCCTCGTTGCCTCGTCGCTGGTGTACAGCGGGGTCTTCTCAGGCCCTGAAACGATCTTTTTCGCCTTTATTGGTTCCTTCGCAAGCGATTGGTTCTACTTTCTGATCGGCCGGCTCAATGGAAATTATTTTGTTGACCGTAGACCGTCGCTCAAGGCGAGACTGGAGCCGGTTAGCAGATTCTTTGAGTCTCACCGGCTACAAATCCTTCTCAGCTATCGGTTCCTGTATGGCTTTCGTACCATTCTGCCCCTCATGATAGGCCTTACTGGCGTTCGACCTTTCCACTTCCTGGGCTACAGCGTTTTTGCCGGGCTGCTCTGGGCCACGGTGGTCGGCACCGTTGGCTATTTCGCGGGTGAGTTATTTCAGCTCACACCCCGGTCATTTGAGGATCATGGGCTTATCGTTGTTCTGTCCTTCGGCACTTTTGGCTTTTTGATAGGACTGGCAATAAAGCACTTTGCGGAAAAGAAAATGCAATTACCATCTTCGGGGCGCAATTAACTGTTATTCATACCGCAGTGTATTGGACGGGTTGGTCATCGCAGCCTTGATGGTCTGGGTACTGACTGTCGCCAGTGCCAAAAGAATGGCGGCAACAGCGGCTCCGATGTAAACAACAGGGTTCATGGTCACGTGAAAGGCAAAGCTCCCAAGCCACAGGTCCATCAGGTACCAGGCAATAGGCCAGGCGATCAGATTTGCCAGGGTGATCAGGATGACAATTTCCCGTGATAGCAGCATCAGGACTCCCGGAACAGAGGCGCCCAGGACTTTCCGGATACCGATTTCTTTTACACGCTGCAGTGTGTTGAAGGTGGCCAATCCAAATAGCCCAAGGCAAGCGATGAAGATGGCGAGTCCGGAAAAGAGAGTGAACAGCTGACCTTGTTTCTGTTCTGATTCATAAAGACGGGCGTAGCGGTCACTCATGAATTGATAGTCAAACGGGCGAACCGGCAAGAAGACCCTCCAGGTCTTTTCCAGATGTTCGATGCCCTGCTGAATATTATCTCCCGAAATTTTGACGGTCAGGTTATTGTAGGCTTCATTATTAACAAAGAAGGACATCGGCACGATTTCCTGATGAAGTGACTCAAAATGAAAATCACGGACTATTCCGATAAGTTTTCCTTTAACTCCGCCATACACAAAGTCCTTGTCAATTGCCTCTTCATTGGTTGCCCAGCCAATTTTCCGGGCGGCCGTTTCATTGATAATAAAGGCTAGCGAATCATCTGTTGGAATTGATCTCGAAAAATTCCTGCCGGCAGCCATTTCAATCCCATACGAATTAAAGAATTCATAATCAGTTGCCACGTATTTCAATGTTATTGCAATAGGCACAAGGCTATCGCCCTTCATTACACTCGGTCCTCCTTGCGAGTCCAGAAGCCTCCCCGTTGGCAATCGCGAGGAGCGCGAGGCGGTCTTGATAGCGGCGGATTTTGTCAGTTCATTATAGAACGCATCGTAAGACTCATTTAACTCGTCGTACAAGGGAAGGGTGATCACGCGATCTTTGTCAAATCCGAGATTGCGGGTATTGAGATAGTTCAGTTGTTGCGTTGTTACTGCAGTGGCAATAAGGAGCACAATGGAAATGGAAAACTGTGAAACGACCAGCACTTTGCGGATGCCGCTGTTTCCTTTGCCAGATCCTTGCTGACCTTTCAGGACAATGGCCGGCTTGAAGGAGGAGATTACAAATGCTGGGTAAACCCCGGCCAGAAGACCAATCAGGATAGCAAAGCCCAGTAGCCCGAGGAATAATGGCGCACTGCCGGACAGGCTGTATTCGAGTGATTTGCCCGTAAACTGATTCAACCAGCGGAGAGCGCCCAATGAAAGAATTACGGAGAGCGCAAAGGCCAGCAAAGATACCAGTACCGATTCGCTTAAGTATTGGAATACGAGCTGCTTCTTAAATGCACCTACTACTTTTCGGAGCCCGACTTCCTTTGAACGTTTGGTTGCCCGGGCCGTCGAAAGGTTAATGAAATTGAAACAGGCAATGAGAACGATAAAGAGCCCGATCACTGACATCATGTAGACGTTATTGATATTACCTCCGACCTCCAGTTCATCATCTAAATGAGACTCCAGGTGAACGTCGGTCACCTTTTGAAGAAAGAGCGTTGTGCGTTGGGATGCGATAAAATTGGGAGGCGCTCCAAAGTTTGCGATTGCATAAGGTCCAAAATGCGTGTTGAGGAAATTAGGAAATTGGGCTTCCAGTTTTCTGGCATCTGCGCCCTCATCCAGGAGAAGGTACGTGCTGAAGGCATTGTTGCCCCAGTTTGTTTCCAATCCGCGGCGTCCATAAATCGTGCTATCGTTCAGGGTGCTAAATGATACAAGGAAGTCCGGGTGCCAATGCGATTGCTCGGGGAAGTTGCGGTAGACACCAGTTACTTCCAGATCGAGACGCCGGCCTGCCTTGAGGTGCTTTCCAACTACATCCGTGGTTTCAAAATACTTGCGCGCAGCTGCTTCAGAAAGGAGCACGGTCAGCGGCCTACCCAATGCACCTTCCGGAGTGCCTGACAGCATGGCTATATCGAAGATCTTGAAGAGCTCCGGCTCGGCCATGTAAACATCATTTTCAGTGGCCATCTTTTTTCTTTCGCCGTTCTCTTCGATGGCCATGACGAGGCCAAACTGGAGTGTGCGCGCCATCTGCTCAATTTCGCCGAAGTCATTTTTTAGCAGCGGGCCAATGGGGGGAGCGATGGAGGCGAGGTGCAGATTGGGGACACCATCGGCATTCAGGAAATTGCGCGTAACACGATAAGTTCGGTCTGCGTTTGCGTGATAGGTGTCGTATCTCAATTCATCAGCCACAAACAAGTAGATCATCAGTGCGCTTGTCATCGAAAGCGCGAGGCCTCCTATGTTGATAAATGCGGTAAGCTTGCTGCGCAGTAAACTGCGAAAGGCCGTGGTAATGTAGTTTCGGAGCATAGTGTACGAGTTACCGGGTAAACCGTCGATTTTCTTAGACGTAACACAAAGACAAGGGTTATTTTCCTTGGATGCACGGCATTAAAAAGTATGTGTCCGTTTGGACTGCTCAGGCGCCCCTTTCTAGTCCAAACCGATCATCATGAATGAGCCCCAGAAAATTGGTTCCGGGTATTCCAGCCGCAATTCCTTCTTGGCTTCGATGAAGCTTAGCCTCAAATTTCCGGAATTAAGCCACTTCTTGTAGAAATTAAGGATAAGCTTCTGTGTGGCGTCATCATCCACTTTAAAAATGCTCATGATTAGAACTTTAGCACCTGCAACAAAGAAGGCACGTTGAAGGCCATAGACACCTTCTCCGTTTGAAATTTCGCCCAGCCCGGTTTCACAGGCACTAAGCACCACGAGGTCGGTCTTGTCCAGGTTAAGGCTCATGGCTTCGTAGGCAGTAAGTACTCCGTTTTCCATGTTGTAGTTGTGCTTGGTCTTGGCCAGAATATCGCCTGCTCCACTTAGCAGAAGACCAGATTTCATCAAGGGATTTTCTGCCATCATCGCCTCATTCTCGGTTAATTCCTTTTGCGCATCGGCCTCGTCCGCTTTGGCGTAGAATCCGTGAGTAGCAATATGGAAAATCCGGGGGCTGTTCATCGACTTCACTTTCTCCTCGCTGGCACTGCTCTCCATGTATTCATCGGCTACCCATCCTTTCAGTTTCAGTAGCTTCATCAATTCATCGACTTCTTTCTCCGTCCCAGGCAAGTCATTCCATTCGTGGTTTGCGGAGGCGGAGAGATAGAACTTCGGGTTGCCAAACATCGAGGCACTGTTCGACCCTGCACTTCCGGCAATCTTTGCCTTAACTTTTCGCAAGTACAAATCCTTGGTATTGCTCACCATCACAATGTTGGAGTTGTCAATAATATACTTACCGTCTGGTGTCGGGATCGCCTCCAGGTTGATGAGGTTGTACACACCGTCCGGAGAAAAATAGATGGTGGAGTATTGGCCAATTTCCTTTTGAATCGGTTCCCAATAGACTTTGTATGACTGTTCATCGACTGTCTTTCGGGTAATGCTGTTTCGGTAGTAGCGGTAGAACCGGGTCTCCATGAGGTGGCCTTGCCCAAATTCTACGGCTTTTGGCCTTCCTTTGTCTCCTTTAACATACAGGGCAACGTAAATGATCGAATCAGTAAACGTGTGATTGAAGTGCCGAAACCGCACCATCTCAATGGCCACATCTGTTTTTCCTAATGCGGCTTGTACGTTTTCGTAAGTGATCCGTTTATTTTCAAACCCCTGTCCGAATATTTCAGACTTCTCGCTGAGGTCTTTTTCTAGTTTTTCCACGTCCGCCCTCAGCGCCGAAGCATCAATTCCATTATCGAGAAGCTGTTGGCTGCTCATCGAAAGAACATTGGTGAGATGCTCTTTCTTTTGAACCCACGCGGAGTAGCTTGCCTTCAGGTTCTCATCTTTGCTGTTGAGAATGCGCTCTTTGATTTTTATGGATGAGCTCAGAAGGAGGGCCTTGGTTAGCAGTTGGTAGTTGAAAACTTTGCCGCTGAGATCGCGGAAGTCATCGAGTTGGCTGAAGGCAAGCGTATTGTAGAATTCAAAGTCACCCTTGATTGTATTCCAGTATTTTGCCTTTTCGCGCTCGCTCAGCGCAGGGAAGAATTGCTTAATAAAGTTTTCGTAGTTATTTAAAGCCTGCTCGATGTTCTTCTTTGCGCCTTTGAAATCCTTCTGCATATAATACACCTTGGCTATCTTGGAAAGGATCTTGACGTACTCGGGGTGTGTATCGCTAAAATTCTTTTCGTAGATATCCTTCCCTTTCTTATAGAATTCTTCAGCCTTTTCGTAGCGCTTGAGTTGATAGTACACATCGCCTGTAAGGACGTAGATGGAGGCTGCTTGGATGCTGTTCTTCCGTCCGGTCTTTAGTCGCCAGATTGATTCAGCCTGAGTCAGTGAACTAAACGCTACATCGTATTTTTTTTCTGAGATATAGAGTATGGCGACGTTTTTCAGAATATCAGCATACTGTGGGTTGTCCTTCCCGAGTTTCTGTCCCATGATGTCGCGCGATTCAAGCATAAGTTTTTCTACTTCCTTCTTATCGTCGCCTTTGTAAAACTTGATCAAGGCAAGCTGAGATATGGATTTTGCTACTTCGATATGACTTCTTCCAAATTGCTTCTGCTGGCTTGCCAAGGCGAGGAGAATGTTGCTTTCCGCATTGTCATAGTCGCCGATGGTATAGTCGACGTCGCTAAGGAGCTTTTGTGTAGCGGCTGTTTTTGTGGATTTTTCGGAATAGATCTTTACAGCGATCTGATTCGCCCGCTGAGCAATTTTGTCGGCTTCGGTATAATCTCCCTGCGCAAGCAACAATTTACCCATGTCAACCAACGGACTGATGAGCCTCAACGATTGGTCGCCATAAATCTTAGTATATTCGGTGATTGCCGTGGAGAGAATTTCGTTGGTATCTGAATATCGGCCAAGCTGTATATACAGGTTGCACAGGTTCAGAACGGTGCCCAACTCATCAATATTAAGTGGTTGGTCAGCCTTTAAAATAATTTTACGTGACCGATCCAGGGCATCCTCCGCCTCATCAAACATCCCTTTGATTCCAAATAAGACTGCCTGCGTATCGATGGCTTCAATGAGAAGTCCTTTCTTGTCGCCTTCCTTGCTGAATTCTTCCAAAATCAAAAGTGACTTGTTAAGACTGGCTTCCGCAGCTTCATACTGACCCAGTCGGATCTGAAGCCGGGCTATGCGTGTAAGCTCTTCTCCATACTTGAAATCCTTGTCATTGTATTTCGCACGCGCAACCAGTGCAGCTTTATCCAGCGCAGCTACAGCCTTCGTGTATTGATCTGTCATCTCGTAATACTGCGCCAGGTGATTGAGCAGGTCCAGGTGGTCCTTATGCCAGGCGCCAATTTCTTTTTCCAAGACTCGGGAGTAGCTCTCTTCATACAATTCACCTGCCTGAGCGACTTTGTTAGTGTTGTCCAGATAGAAGTTGGCTAAGTGAAGTCGCGCCAAATGAAGTTCAGGGGCGGCAGCACCATAGAGGTCAGTCTTGACATCTATGATTTCCTTCAAATACTTATCAGCACCTCCGTAGTTCTTTTGCCGGATGGCCAACTCCACAAGAAAATCCAGTGTTTCTGCCGTCAAAATATTATTTCGTGGAAGTGACGCGGTATTGGCCAGCAGGCCAACCGCTTTTTTCTCCAGGTCCTTTGTCTTTTCACCATCCAGGCTCTTGTCAAATTCTACTGCCTTGAGGCGAACCGTATAGATACTCTTCTCTGGAAATTCCTTATTAATCAATTTTTCATATTCTGCTTTTGTGTTGGCATACTTTGCAGCCTCATCATCGTGGAGCAGTTGCTTCAGGTACGCTTCGTACAATGGAGCTCCCAAGAAATGACTCGGGTAGAAATAGGCCTTCAATATGGCTATCGTGCGTTCATACTCCAGGGTCTTGGGAAGATCCTCGACGCCATTTTCAACTAGCATGGTAGCGTTGTCGAACTGATTCTTGATGTAGGCAATGGAGTGATCGTTGATATTTCTTTTGATCCAGGCGGAAGCAAAGCCAAACGTGGAGTCGGCACTTTTGATATTCCCTTGTCTCCCGAATGCATTGCCTATCAGGGTCAAGACCCGGGCATAGTCATCCATGCGCTGTTTGAGTTCTGCCTCTGGAATTTTTCTGCTCTTGAGCCCGCCCTTGCCGTCAGGTACAGTCTCTTGCTTCACGGCTCGTTTAGCGAAGTACACTTCACGGCTCCGGGCAAGCCGGATAGCATCAGTCCAAAACCCTTGGCCAACCAGTGCCTCCGCCAGGATTATATCCAGCCGGACACGAATGACATCCTTATTGAAGGAACCGACATCAATGACCTTTTGTGCGCTTTCAGCATACTCGCGGGCAACCCGGTAGGACCCGTTTTGATTGTACAACTCGGCAGCATTCAGGAGCACGGCAGCATATTTTTCGCTGGTTTCAGAATCCGTCGACGCACTGGCCTTTATCGCATTCTGAATATTCGTTTCAAAGTCTTTCGGCATACCCAGACCCAAGTCATACTTGGCATCCATCAGAAACATGGTGGCTGTAAATTGATTCTTAGCCCCGAGTTTGGCAACGATTTTCTTCTTCGCTTTGATCAACGCACTCTTGGCAGTCTTGTAATCACCAATAGCGAAGGCCTCCTCCGGCTTCAAGAGGCTCTTTTCAAACTTCACGATGTTCTTGTCAACCTTCGCAGGGGCCTTCTCAACCTTTTCCTGGGCCGTAAGAGGCGAGGACATCAGCAGAAGGGCCGTAAAAAGCAGGATATTCTTGTGTTGCATAAGGGGGAGGAGTTCCAATACTAAAGATACAAATTTTGGAAGTTTGGTGATAATAGAAATTGCGGTTTTCAGTTTCTGTTGGCCAAACTTGATAATAGGTCCCGGTTGCCCGGTTAGGGCCGAATCAACCGCGTCAGGATTGTCTTGGCGGCAGCAGTCACGGGCGTCCCGGGTCCGAAGATTCCAACAACGCCGGCCTTTTTAAGGTATGCATAGTCCGCTGGTGGAATTACCCCGCCCACGACAATCAGAATTTCCGGTCTCCCCATTTTTTTTAGGGCAGTCACTAATTCTGGAACGAGCGTTTTGTGGCCGCCTGCCAGACTGGAGATTCCGACGACATGCACATCATTTTCTACCGCTTGCTTCGCCACTTCATCAGGAGTTTGGAAAAGCGGGCCGATATCCACATCGAAGCCCAGGTCTGCGAAACCCGTGGCAATAATTTTGGCTCCTCGGTCATGACCATCTTGCCCCATCTTGGCAACAAGAATCCTCGGACGCCGGCCTTCTTGACGTGCAACCTGGTCGGAGATCTTCCGCACCTCTTCGATGATCTTAGTATCTTTCATCTGGCTTGAATATACACCGGAAATGGTTCGGATCGGCGCAGCATATCTGCCAAAAGTATGTTCCAGCGCAGATGAAATTTCTCCTAGTGTTGCCCGTGCTCGTGCAGCTTCTATAGAAAGCGCCATCAAATTTCCTCCGGACCCCGACGCGCACTGGGATAACTTCTCCAACGCCGCCTTCACTTTTTCTTCGTTGCGTTCTTTTTTTAATTGCCTCAGGCGAAGCACTTGCTCCTCGCGGACCGCTGAGTTGTCCACCTCGCGAATGCCAAAGTCCGGCAGCTCATCCGTGATGAACTGATTGACACCGACGATTACTTCCTCGGCCGAATCAATCCGAGCCTGTTTTTCAGCCGCGGCTTCTTCAATACGTAGTTTTGGAATACCATTTTCTATGGCCCGCGTCATACCTCCAAGGCTCTCCACCTCCTCAATGAGGCTCCATGCCTTTGTGACCAGTTCATTAGTCAGGCTCTCCAGGTACCACGAGCCGCCCAGGGGATCGACAACACGGGTGATTCCTGTTTCCTTCTGCAGGAATAATTGCGTATTGCGTGCGATGCGAGCTGAAAAGTCGGTCGGTAAAGCGATTGCTTCATCCAGTGCGTTCGTGTGCAGGGATTGTGTGCCGCCCAGGACTGCCGCCAGAGCTTCAATCGTCGTCCGGGTAACGTTGTTATATGGATCCTGTTCGGTAAGACTCCAGCCACTTGTCTGACAGTGAGTGCGGAGCGCCATTGACTTTGAGTTTTGTGGGTGGAACGGCTCTACGAGTTTTGCCCACAGCAAACGACCGGCCCGCAGTTTCGCCACCTCCATAAAGAAATTCATCCCGATGCCCCAGAAAAAGGAAAGACGTGGTGCGAAATCGTCGATGGCAATCCCTGCTTTGAGCCCGGCACGAATGTATTCCAATCCGTCGGCCAGGGTATAAGCAAGCTCCAGATGGGCAGGAGCACCTGCTTCGTGCATATGATAGCCGCTAATGCTGATGGAATTGAACCTCGGGAGGTGCTGTGCGCAATACGAAAAAATATCCGCGACGATCCGCATTGAAGCGTTTGGCGGATAGATGTACGTGTTGCGAACCATAAATTCTTTGAGGATGTCATTCTGGATGGTTCCATTCAGCTGCTCCGGTTTCACACCTTGCTCTTCGGCCGCCACAATGAAGAATGCCATGATCGGAAGAACGGCGCCGTTCATGGTCATCGATACCGACATCTGATCGAGTGGAATCTGGTCGAATAGAATTTTCATGTCTTCTACCGAGTCTATCGCAACCCCCGCTTTTCCCACATCACCGGATACCCGGGGGTGATCTGAATCATAACCTCGATGGGTGGCAAGGTCAAAGGCTACCGACAATCCTTTTTGTCCGGCCGCCAGGTTGCGACGGTAGAAAGCGTTAGACTCTTTCGCTGTGGAGAACCCGGCGTATTGCCGAATCGTCCATGGGCGAACCGTATACATCGTCGCGTACGGCCCGCGAAGAAATGGCGGGACGCCTGCAGAGAATTTCAGATGCTCAAAAGATTCGGGCTGATATTCAGGGCTGATGGCAATTTTCTCCGGAGATATCCACTCAACGGAAGGTGAATCCAATGGCTTCATGGTCTCATTTTCAGTTGAGCCAATTGCCACACCTTTTCACTAAGATCCCTCGTGAGGTCGTCGATGAAATACGATCCGGCCAACGGGTCGGCCACTTTTGAAAAATGAGACTCTTCGCGTAATACATTCGATACGTTGCGTGCCGCACGCCTCATGGTCGTATTTTCGGAGTCTTCCGCATCAACTGTAAGGACGTCGCATCCGCCGAGGATCGCTGCAATAGAGGCCGTTGTTGCCTTGAGCATATTTCCGTGCGGTGCATAGGCTTCGTTTATCCAAGGCCGGGACCAGGCATGGATCAATAGGGGTGATTTGGGGTCTGTACCTCGCTTGACCAAAAGTTT
>JANNAZ010000025.1:0-1851 GCA_031384895.1 Cyclobacteriaceae bacterium
CACAATTCTTATCCCCGCCTTAAAAATGGTGTTTATATTAGTCGGGCAGCAACACCAGAAGAAGTGTCGATTTATGTAGCAACTTCACACCATGCGATCGAAATCTTTCATAGTGGGGCTAGGGCAATTATTTCTCAACTCAACGGGCTTCAAACACCTGAAGAGATCAGCAGAGTTCTTTCAGCGCCAATTGAAGTGATTGATCGAGTCTTAACCGAACTTAAAGATGCAAACTTCATCGACACAGTTCGAAATAAAATAACTTTACACAATCGTTTTCAGTCGGCAATTGCATCACGCTCGGCGAATACGCAAGATCAAAGTTTGGATGCGGCATTTAGCCAGCTGCAAAAGAGATTAGCTCCTGAACTTAGTCAAGCGACATGGATTGTTGGAGTCAAAGATGGCGGCGTTGAGTTGTTATCCAATCGCCAAAACTTTGGAATTGAAATATTTGGAAGTTCGCGAACTGCGACACTCATTTGTTCAATATTGTTGGCAAGCGGTGTTACTAATACTCGAATGGCTCTTACGTCAACACAACAACATCCAACAATTGGCGGTAGCGATTTAGGAACGGGAGCTTTACGCACTAGCGATATCGGTCTGAATTTTCGAGGCCGCCTCGAAGAGCTATCTCGCGAGTGGTCATTATTTCCAGTTGCTTCTCACCGCGGCTCCATCCATAAACCTATTGTCGAGTTAATCCCAGAACAAAACCTTCGAATTATTGTCGGTAACTACGAACCTGAGCTGATTGAGCATTTAACCCACGACACTCAGGATCACCTTTTTGTTGGAAAAATAGCGGGCGGAGTTGCAACATGCGGACCGCTTGTAAGGCCAGGTTTGACTCCCTGCGGGCATTGTTTGGCGTTGGGAGCGGAAGAGAGAAACGGAAGATTTCAAAGAGAGTTAATGGCATCACAAGGAACAAGTGATGAATTACCCATTGCAATTGCCCACCAGTTAGCTGCAATTGCCGCACACACTGCGCTGCGTTTCATCGATACTGGTGCATCATCATTGATTGGTGCGCAAATCCAAGTGAACTACCTTGAGCCATTAACTCCAAAGCTAAATAGTTTTTCACGACATCCTCGATGTGAATGTGTGTGGAGACGAGAGAAATCGGAGTTTTCCGGTGAAGTACTGGCTCTTGATTTAGCAGATATACACAACACCGACCCTATTTAATTTTCGCATAGACCAGAAGTAGAAGACTTGCACACAATTTCACCAATAATCTAGGAGGAGCCATGAACGGTTTACTTACAAAACTTGTGACTGCAGAGATATCTCTAAGAGATGGATTAACTCGTGCGCATAAAAACTTCTATGCCCGTCTGCGCGATGAGCGCGGGGACGTCCCGGGATGGGTGCTTGTTGTATTAATGACCACTGGATTAGTGACGGCAATCTGGACAATCGCAGCACCTCGTTTAACCGCGATATTAAAGAATTCGCTTGATGCAATGAATGGAATTCGCTAAAGCGGATAACATGCACGATTATTTGAAGCAGTTAGTGAATTTCATGCGACGGAAAACTTCAGGCGCTAAAGTTTTTCTACATCTCGAGGATGGAAATGTTGAAAGTTCCCTGGTTCTGATCCCGTTACTAATTCTCTTTCTGATTTGCATGGAGCTAATAGTTGCCACAAACCTACGTAATGGTGATTTTGCCATTGCGCAGGGCGATGCTTCTCGGCGCGCAATTTCCGGTGAGATTTACTCAACAGATGAAATTATTGAACTGATCTCCCCTGATCCATTTGCACACATCAGAATACTAATTTCGCACAGGCGAACAGGATTGCCGCAATTAGTTCCTGGACTTATTGCCCTGATG
>JANNAZ010000045.1:0-8065 GCA_031384895.1 Cyclobacteriaceae bacterium
AACTACAACCTTCCGTATCCAGCCTTCAAAACTTCCCTCCCCACGGTCGCTGAAACTCCGGATGTTGGCAAACACTTTCGTGAAAGCGACAATCAGCACATCCTCACTATCCACTGTGCTCGTGATGTACCGGGACGCCAGCCGAAACATCCGGTCAGCATAGAGGTCAAAGAGTGCCCCCTGGGCCTTGCGGTCACCCTGCTTACAACGTTCTATGATGTCCGGCTCTTTCAGAATGAGGGGTTTACAGGCAAAATGCAGAAAATGATCATCGCGTTGCCTGGGGGGTGGGAATAATTTGTTTGATTCGGTGATTCGGCGATTAGGTGATGGATAGGTAGTATCTTGCGACTGAAATGAATGCTTTAATCCACTAATCCTTGAATCTTTGAATCATGATTAGTTTTGCTTTTCCCCTCTTTCTCTGGGCCCTGACCGCCCTCGCTATCCCCATACTCATCCACCTCTTTAATTTTCGCAAGACCACCCGGATTTTCTTTTCCAACACCCGGCTTCTGAACCAGATCAGGCAGGAGACTACGCAGAAGCGCAAGCTAAAGCAATACCTCGTCCTGGCCTCGCGATTGCTGTTTCTCTTCTTTCTGGTGATTGCCTTCGCCCAGCCGTTTCTGCCGGCTACGGAACAAATCACGCCGGGCAGAGAAGTGACACTTTACCTTGATAACTCATACAGCATGACATCCGGGATTGGCGACCAAACCCGTGCCCTCGACGCCGGCCTGAACTTCGCCCGCGAAGTGGCAACCCTCTTCCCGGCCGATACGCGGTACAAGCTCGTCACCAACGACTTTGCTCCGTTTTCAAATTCCTATAAAACCAAAGCAGAGCTACTTGATCTCCTGACCCAGGTCAGACTTTCGCCTGTCTCCCGCACCTTCCGCGAAGTACGTGACCGTGCGGCAGCCGGAAACAATGAACTATTCTGGATTTCAGATTTTCAAAAGTCCACGTTGGACCTTGGGTCAGTCAGGACAGATAGCGCCCAGTCATTGCACCTGGTGTCCATCCCGTTGAATCAAGCCTCGAATGTGTTGATTGATTCTGTCTACCTGGAAGATCCATTTGTCGTGGGAGGACAACGCAATATCCTTAACGTTCGGGTTCGCAATGAGGGAATGAATACCCGATCGGAGATGGTGATCAAACTAACCATCAACGACATTCAATCCGGTTCCGCTTCAGTCGACTTGGAATCTAATGCGACTGCTGCTGTCAAGTTTGATCTCGCCCAGGGGTTGAGCGGATTGAATCGCCTGGTGCTGAGTTTTTCCGATTTCCCCGTGAGTTTTGACAATGTATTTTATCTCACGTTGAATTTTTCCGAACGGATTCGCGTGGTTGAGATTCGGAATACAGCCGGATTTGTAGAAAAAGTCTTTGGCAACACAGCCCTCTTCGCCTACCGTGCCTTTACACCCGGTAATATTGACCTGGGGACCGTATCTCAATCCGACCTGGTTATACTTAACGGAGTTGATAACCTGGATGCTGGCCTGGCTGGCGCATTGAGAGAATATCGGCGCGGGCCCGGAACAGTCTTTATTATTCCTTCGGCCAAGAGCGATGGCGCGGGCCTACGCGCACTTGCAGGCAACCTGCCACTGCGCGCCGCAGGAATAACCGCCATGCAGGAACTTGATAAGCCGGACTTCCAGAACCCGTTTTTTGAAAATGTTTTTGAAGAGCGTTCAACCATCCTTGCCATGCCGCACGCCAGACCCGTACTTGCATGGGGCGATGATCGATCAGCACTGCTCTCATTCAAAGATGGTACGCCATTTCTCTCCCGGTCGGGAAACACATTCATCTTGGCCGCGCCCCTGGACAAGGACTTTTCAGATTTTCAAAGTCACGCCATATTTGTTCCGGTGATGTACCGGATGGCAGCCTCCGGGCACCGGATTAGCCAGAAGCCATATTATCTATTGAGTGAAAGTATCGCCACGCTTCAAATGGATAGCCTGGCTGGCGAAGCCCCCGTCATCCTCTCCGGCAAGCAGGAAATTGTTCCAGCCCAACGCCGCAGCGGAGACCGGGTTGTTCTGGAAATACCACGGTTTTCCATCGATCCGGGCTTCTATGTCGCCCGCATTCAAACAGATACCCTGGGGATGATCGCCTTTGATATGGATAAGCGTGAATCACTGCTGGACCAATGGACCGGGGAAGAGGTGAAAACCATGCTCGGGGGCGGAGATAATGTTTCAATTTTCCGTCCGGCAGCCGAGGGTTCTTTCAGTAACGAAATAAAAGAAAGATATTTGGGGCGGCAATTGTGGAAGTATGCCCTGGTTCTCGCATTGCTCTTCCTCCTTGCTGAAGTCTTGCTCATCCGGTTTTTGAAGTAAATCAACTACGCCTGAATGAAGATCCTGATCCAATCCGCCAAAATCCTGAACGCGGGTTCTCCGTTTCATAAAAAAATCAAGAACGTACTTATCAACAACGGACGAATTGCCGAGATCGGCGACAAGAAATATTCCGCTGACAAAGTAATTGAAGGAAAGGGGCTGATTCTGTCCACCGGGTGGTTTGACTTGGGCACCTACGTAGGCGACCCCGGCTTTGAGCAGAAAGAAGACCTTACCTCAGCGGCACGAACGGCCGCCGCCGGAGGATTTACCGGCCTCGCTATTCTTCCCAACACCAACCCCAGTGTGCAAACCAAGAATGAAGTCCGCAATGTGTTGGGTGACAACAGCAAGCGGTTGGTGCAATTCTATCCACTGGCCTCCGTCACGCACAACAACAAAGGCGAGGAGTTGACGGAGATGATTGACCTGAGAGAGGCCGGTGCCGTTGGATTTACAGACGGACTCAAGACCGTATGGCACACCGATATTTTTCTCAAAGCCCTTCAATACTTGCAAAAATTTGACGGCCTGCTGATCGATCACCCGGAAGATACCTGGCTGAATATGTTTGGTCAGATGCATGAAGGGGTAAACAGTACGTCGCTTGGATTGAAAGGTATGCCCGGCATTGCGGAAAGCATTGCCTTGAGCCGAAATCTTGATCTCCTCAAGTACGCTGGTGGCCGGCTCCATGCGTCAAAGTTGTCGACCGCCAAGAGCATTGATCTGGTGAGGGCGGCCAGGAAGAAAGGACTTAACATTAGCTGTGACATTGCCGGCTATCAACCGCTCTTTGAGGATAGTGTATTGGCTGACTTTGATACCAATTTCAAAGTGAATCCTCCGTTGCGCGAAAAGTCGGACAACGATGCACTGATCAAGGGTCTGGCCGACGGCACCATCGATGTGATTTGTTCTGGGCATGTGCCCCAGGATGAAGAGTCGAAGAGTTTGGAATTCGACATGGCCGACTTTGGAATCATAAATCTGCAAACCTTCGCCTCGAACCTCGTGAGCTTGTCAGCTGAAGTGGGATGGGATGAGCTTATCGAAAAAGTAACAACCAACCCAAGGAAGCTTGTGGGGGTGGCGGTTCCTAAAATAGAAGCAGGAGAAGAGGCCAACCTTACCGTGATCGATCCTTCTCTGGAGTGGGTGCTCGACAGCAAGACCAACCTGTCCAAGTCCACAAACTCTCCCTGGTGGGGGAAGAAGGTGAAAGGCAAAGCGGTCGCTGTATTCTGCAACGGCAAGAATTCTTTTGATGCTAAATAAGATGTTTACTTCTCCACTCCTGCGGGTGGGGGTTCGCTACGGTTTTATCGGCGCGGTGCTTTGCGTAGGGTTCATGATCGCCTTGTATTACATGGGCAAGCATCCGTTTCTGATCAATCCATTTGTTGACCCCCGGATACCCGTCTTCGCAGTGATGATGCTTTTCTTCCTCAAGGAAGTCCGTGACTTCCACCAGGGAGGCACATTGTATTTCTGGCAGGGGATGATCGGCGGATTTTTGTTTACTGTGGTTTGTGCGATGGGGTGTTGGTTGGGGATTCTGGCGTTCGCCACATTTAATCCGGAGTTTGTCAGCGATTTCATTTCGCTGGCCTTGACGCAGACCAAAGCTTTTGCACCGGAGGACATCGACCGGATCGGCAAGGAGGTTTTTGCACAGAGCCTCGAGGAGTTGAAGAATGCCGATGGTTACTTTATGGCCAGCCGCTACTTCTTTCAGAGCTTTATCATCAGCTTCTTTGTGAGCATCATTGTCTCCATAGTTCTTCGGAGGACGCAAATGGTCGATGGTCAATAGACCATGGTCGGCAGTCCGTAGTCGATGGTCCAAAGTCCGCATTCCAGGGTCCATGGTCCATGGTCTATCGACTATTTCATTAACTCAATAAAGTCTGTAATTTTAAGACACTAACCCCAACTAATTGATAAACTATGGAAAATCAACAAGGAACTGAAGCGGAATCACCCAGCCTGGTGAATCACGCCATTAAACACGGAGTCATTCTGGGTGTTATCTCGATACTCCTCGCAATTATTTGTTATGTGGTAGACTTCTCGTTGATGGTCACCTTCAAGTTCCTGGGGCTTGCTCTCGTTGTGGGGTTGGGCTATGTGATTTATGCCGGTATCAACTACCGTACGGAGATCGGTGGATTCATGCCCTTCGGGAAGGCATTTATGCACGGCCTTGTCGTATTGGCCATTTCCGGGTTAATTGGTACAGCATTTAACATTGCGCTTTACCATGTCATTGATCCGGACCTGCCGCAAAAGTTGCTGGACGCGGCCATTCTCAATACAGAAGAGATGATGGCAGGCTTTGGTATGCAACAAGAGGCAATCGATAAAGCCGTTGAAGGCATGCGTACCGATATGACCGATCAGTTTTCTATTGGCGGCCAGGCCCTCGGTTATTTCAAGGCAATCATCGCTTACTGCATCATTGCACTCATCACCGCTCTGTTTGTCAGAAAGAATGTTCAATTGGAGGCCTGATATTTTACGCCCCTAAAACCAATTCAATATGGAAGAGAGTTCAACGCCTGCTGTGACCACCCGTTCGGTCGGTACGCGTTACGGTGTGATCATGGCGGCGATTTCTATTATCGTTTTCCTGGCGATGACGTTTGCCAGTATGGACATGACATCTGGTGCTGGCCGTTGGGTGACAATTCCGTTTTACCTCGTGGCCATATACCTGGCGCAAAAGAATTTTATTGACAACGGTGACAACTTTATGTCCTACGGTCAGGGCATGGGCATTACCTGGTGGATTGCCTTGATTTCGTCCGCAATCTATTTCGCGTTCTTTTATGTGTATATCAAGTTTATAGACGGAAGTCTTGTCGAGACCATAATTGAGAAACAGCGGGAACAAATGCAGGAGCGGGGAATGACGGATGATCAGATTGATCAGGCCATGAGTTTCTCCACTCCATTTATGTCACCGGAAGTGATGACCGTTTTTGCTTTCCTGGGTGGTGTATTTTTCATCATGATTTGTGGGTTGATCATCACCATCTTCACGCAAAAGAACAACCCAGAATCTGCCTGAACTTTGACTCTCTCCTGACTCCTGACCCTGACTCCTGACCCTGACCCCTGACCCCTGACTCCTGACTCCTTACTCCTGACCCTTTGAAAGACACCCTCGACATATCCGTCATCATTCCCGCCAAAGACGAAGAGCAATCTATCCCCGAACTGGGCGCATGGATTGACCGGGTCATGAAGGCAAGTGGATATTCCTACGAGGTCATCTTCATTGACGACGGGAGCACTGATCGTACCTGGGAGGAGATGGTGAAGATGAGTGTTATCAACCCATCTTTTCAGGCGATCCGCTTCAACCGGAATTTTGGAAAGTCAGCCGCGCTCCACACCGGTTTTCGTGCGGCGCAAGGGGAGGTGGTCATCACGATGGACGCCGATCTACAAGATAGCCCGGAAGAGATCCCGGGATTGTACAAGATGATCCGGGAGGATGGCTTTCAATTGGTTTCCGGATGGAAGAAGAAGCGGCATGATCCGATTTCAAAAACGTTTCCTTCGAAGTTTTTCAATTACATAACGCGCCTGATCTCAGGAATCAAGCTGCATGATTTCAACTGCGGACTCAAGGCCTATTCCCGTGTGGTGGTAAAGAGCATTAGCGTGTACGGCGAGATGCACCGTTATATTCCGGTGATCGCCAAGTGGGCAGGCTTCACACGGATCGGTGAAAAAATAGTAGAGCACCACGAGCGCAAGTACGGCACGAGCAAATTTGGCTGGGAGCGTTTTGTGCGCGGGTTTCTCGATCTGCTTACGATCACGTTTGTCGGTCGGTTTGCACGGAGGCCCATGCACTTTTTTGGTGCCTGGGGAACGGTATCCTTCCTGGCGGGCTTCTTTTTTACGATGAAGATTCTCTGGGACAAGCTCGATTCGGTTTATATTTCCCACATTCCCTTAAAGCGTGACGTCACGCAGCAGCCTATTTTTTACCTGGCGCTTGTCGCGGTGGTATTGGGCACGCAGTTATTCCTCACCGGCTTTATCGCCGAACTGATTGCGCGGCAGTCGATTTCCAAGAAGGAGTATTTGATTATTGAGAAGGTGGGGGGAGAGGTGCAAAGTTTAAAGTCTAAGGTTTAAAGCAGAAGGTCTAAGGTCGAAAGTCTAACCTATCCCTTCAATACATAATTTGTACTCCTTCCTCCGGCCGGATCTTTCGCCAGAACATGTTCATTCACCAAATGCTGAATATCGCGCAAGGCTGTATCGTGTGAACACTTCATCATTTTCGCCCATTTGGAGGAGGTCAGATTTCCTTCAAAATGATCCAGGAGTTTGTTCAGCATGAATTGCTGTCGCGCATTGAATCGAGTACCTGAATGGGCTTCCCAAAACTTTGCTTTTTTCAGTACACCTTCCAGGGTTTCGTCTGACGCGATCAATGCCCGATTTAGACAAGCCAGGAACCATTCAAGCCAGGTAGTGATATCAAGCGTTCCTTTTTGAGTAGCCTCCAGGATATCGTAGTAATCATTTCTTTCCTTTCTGATCTGATCGGACATGCTGTAAAAGCGTTGCTTGCTTTCATCCGAGCGAGCAAGTTGCATATCAGCAATGGCGCGCGCGATCCGGCCGTTGCCATCGTCAAATGGATGGATCGTAACGAACCAGAGATGTGCGACGCCGGCCTTCAAAACGGGATCGATGGTATTGGTGTGATTGAACCATTTCAGAAACGCAGTCATTTCCTTTTTAAGGACACTCGCCTCAGGTGCTTCGTAGTGAATGCGTTCCTTTCCCATCGGCCCGGAGACCACCTGCATGGGATATTCTTTCGTGTTTTTGCGCCAGTCTCCCACAATTATTTTTTGGCTCCCCGCCGAAGCCCTGACGTAGGCGGGCATGCCGCTGCGGCCGGTTGGAAAGATTGCAGCATGCCAGGCAAACAGCCGTTGCTCAGTTAGTTCGGTCTGGTAATGCTGCGTGGCGTCCAGCATCATTTCAACAATGCCTTCTACATTTCTGTCCGCGGGAACCAGACCGGCGATATCCATGCCCAGACGCCTGGCAATTGACGAGCGAACCTGGTCGGGGTTCAGTATTTCGCCTTCGATCTCACTTGATTTTAATACATCGAGTGTAAGTGTTTGCAGGCTGGCTTCGTTTCGCAGGTTAAAGCCAAGTGCTTCCATGCGTCCCGTCAGTTTTCCTTGTTTGTGCCGCACGGTTGTCACGGTCTTGGCCAGTAGCTCCTGTTGCCATTGAAATTCAGGCCAATCCTCAGCTTGATAAATATACTTTCTACGCATAATATGCGTCGAATATAGAGCCTATTCCACGCATTTGCAATATTTTGCCTGATTCAGCCTGTATATTTGACGCGATTGGTGCGTAGAATAAGCGGGCTAATCGACGCAAGGCAAGGGGAAGTATTGTTCTGGTTGCCGGGGGAGATCTGCCCGATAGCGGTAGGGCCTTTTGGGTTTCGGGTTTTCTTTGAGCGCTCACGAAGTCTGCAAGACTTTTCAACACTGGGTATAGTCCACCGGCATCCGGCAACTGGCAACCGGTATCTGGCAACCCTTCGTGAACTTTTTTTCCTCTACCTTTGTCTCTGACTTACTGACCACTATTCACTAACCACTATCCACTATTTTGGGGCTGACCGGTTTTGACAG
>JANNAZ010000050.1:0-4882 GCA_031384895.1 Cyclobacteriaceae bacterium
GCATTCCCGAGTGCCATTGGAGAATAACCGTAGCGGTTGACTTCGTTCTGGAACTCACGCATCGTGCTTACTCGGTAGATGGTTGGCGCCTGTACATGCGAGTTATCAAACGTTGCGTTGTAATCCCATATAAAATACGCGACGAGGCAATTACCGATAGCCAGCCCCAGGCCAACCACATTCAAGACGATGAAGATCTTGTTTTTCAACATGTTGCGGAAGGTGATTAGGAGGTAGTTGGAGAGCATACGAAGGTCATTAAATATTACTACTCCTTCAACGTGTATTTGTGTGAATAAGATGCCATGATAACAGGTAGCATGTAACAACTATTGGATTCTATACCTTGAAACCTGTACCTTGAGACCTGTATCCTGCAACTATCACAATCATTTACTATGAAAAATTTCCATACGTTGGCCCTTTGCCTCATCACAAGCGGCCTTCTCGCCCAATCTGCTTGGACACCTTCCAAAATGATGGATTACAAACGTCTAGGGGGTGTCTCCATTTCCACCGACGGCCGTCATGTAGCCTTTACCGTTGCTGAAGCACGGATGACTGCCGATCAATCCGATTTTCTCACACAAGTCTGGGTTGCATCAGCCGATGGCCAACCCATGCAATGGACGTTTGGTGACAAGTCAAGCACATTGCCGCGCTTCTCGCCGGATGGCAAGTACCTTACTTTCCGTTCTTCACGGGATTCAGAAGGCATCAACCAGCTTTATCGTGTTCGACTGGCAGGAGGTGAGGCCGAACAGCTTACCCGGGAGACCGACAACATCATTGACTACGCATGGTCACCGGATGGGAAGTACATCGCCATGACCATGAATGATTCAGTTGCCGTGAGAACCAAGAAAGACAAGAAAGAGAAAACCGATTGGCAGGTAGTTGACAATTTTGATAATGCCCAATTGTTTGTGATAACGCTTACGAAGAACAAGGAGGGCAAGTACCCTGTATCGCAATTGACGAACGGTCCTTATCATGTTCAGGAAATGGCATGGTCACCGGACAGTCAGACGATCGCCTTTTCGCACCAGGATGGAAGTTGGGCCAACGCATTTACCAGTGCAAACATCTCGACTGTATCCGTGAACGGCGGCCCGGTGAAGCCCTTGATAACTGACATGGGTATGGATGGAGCCCCGGCGTTTTCGCCAGATGGGAAATGGCTCGCCTATCACACATCGCGTGGGGACCTTGAGTGGGCATCAAAAGAAGGTTTCCGTGTTATCCCGGCAACAGGAGGGAAGCCAATCGAGATTGCTGCCAGCTACGACGAGTCACCAACCGGTGGCCCTTGGTGGAGCGCCGATAGCAAGAGTCTCTACTTTACAGAAGCATACCATACCAGTGCTCATCTCTATAGCGTTGGCGTTTCAGGTGGAAAACCGGTGAAACTAAGTGCGCATACCAAAGGATTATTGTCAGTTCTCAGCATCAATCAGAAAGGCGATGCGGCATACATCTATCAAGATACAGAGACCCCTGCGGAAGTCTACATGGCCAATGCCGCTTCCATGCAAGGAAAGAAGATATCCAACGTGCACGGTGATTTTATGGTTAATCAATCCTTGACAAAATCAGATGTAATTAGCTGGAAATCAAAGGATGGTAAGTATACCATTGAAGGGATAGTTACCTATCCAAAAGGATATCAGAAAGGCAAGAAAGTGCCCCTGATCCTCAATGTGCATGGCGGACCAGCTGGTGTGTTTGGCGAGACCTATACCGGACAGTCCAGCCCATATCCAATTCAAGCCTTTGCCGGAAACGGTTACGCCGTGCTACGTGCCAACCCCCGTGGAAGCAGCGGTTATGGTACAGAATTCAGGCGTGCCAATCACCGCGATTGGGGATTTAGCGACTATGACGACCTGATGGGTGGAGTCGATAAGCTGATTAGCGATGGCATAGCGCATCCTGACAGCCTGGTCATTACCGGTTGGAGTTATGGCGGTTATATGACCAGCATGGTGATCACCAAGACAAACCGCTTCAAGGCCGCGATGGCCGGAGCGCCGGTGACGAACCTGATGAGCTTCAATGGCACGGCCGACATCCCGGATTTTCTGGTGAGCTATTTTGACAAGGAGTTTTGGGATGACCCAGCTGTCTATGCCAAACACAGCGCGATGTTTAATATCAAGAACGCTGTGACTCCCACGTTAGTCATCCACGGATTAAATGACGAGCGCGTGCCGCCCGAACAAGGCTTTCAACTCCACCGGGCGCTGCAACGCCGGGGCGTCCCTACGGAAATGGTTGTATATCCACGTCAGCCGCACGGCTTTCAAGAACCCAAGTTCATTCAGAATGTTGGCGACCGCACGATGGGTTGGTTTGATGAATTCTTGCGCAAGCGACCCGGTACCGTCAAGGGGGGCAATGGGCAGTTGGATGGACTCAAGCGGTGAGGAAGTGACAGGATGCAGGACGCAGGTTGCAAGTCACAAGTTGCAGGTTGCAAGGAGCGCATGGTATGGTGCAAGCCTGAGTCCTGCGACTTGAAACATGTTTCAGGCAGCAGGGCGAACGTGGTTAGGTGCACGCTTGAATCCTGCTACCTGTAACCTGTAACCTGCAACCTTTATTTCCGTATCAAGAGACACCAATCAAACCCAATGAAACACCTTATCACCACAGTAGCCGTACTGCTTCTCTTCTCTTGTACGGAGAACAAACCCAAGGGAGTTCTTCACGTTGAAAACTCAGACCTGAAAGTAGGTGAGGTCACCCCGGTTGCCACGCTAAAGCGGCATGTGGCAGACACCTTCCGCCTCGATTTGGATAGCGCAGCTTTTGTTTATGGTGCAGCAGATCAACGCACAGTTGATGTTGTCGTGGACATATATGGTCCCGACAAGGCCAAGATAGAGGGCTTTGACAGCCCTAGTCGTGGGTTTGAATCATTTGACTTCATGACCAAGTCTGCAGGTATTTATCGAATTGTCGTTTCACCATTCAAAGAAAATATGGGCGACTATACCCTGGAGATCAAAGGGGCAGAAGCGGTAGCGACAGGTATTGAAGGCAGGGCAGACCAGTACATGAAGGTGGTAATCGGCGATGGTATGGGTACGCCGGGGGCAACGGTTGCCGTGCAAAAAGATGGGAAAATCATCTTTAGCAAAGCCTATGGTAATGCCGACTTGGAAAGTGAAAGAAAGAATACTCCGACAACCATCTTCCATATAGCTTCAGTTTCGAAACAATTCACCGCATTTGCCATCGCGCTACTGGCTGATCAGGGAAAGCTTTCACTCAATGATGACATCCGGAAATACATTCCGGAAATGCATGACTTTGGCGATGTAATTACCATCAATCACCTGGTTCATCATACGAGTGGCTTGCGTGATCAGTGGAATCTGCTGGTGATGGCGGGTTGGCAAATGGATGACGTGATTACGCAAAAGCAGATCATGCGAGTGATCAGCCGACAGAAAGAACTTAACTTTAAGCCAGGTGCGGAGTACCTCTATTGCAACACTGGCTTTACGTTGCTGGCCGAAATTGTCAGTAGGGTAAGCGGAGAGAATTTCGCTGACTGGACAAAGAAGAACATCTTCGATCCGCTGGAGATGAAGAACACGCAGTTCTATATGGACCATGAACGGATTGTAAAGAATAGGGCCTATTCGTACCAGCCGGCAATCGAGGGCGGGTTTAAGAAGAGTGTACTCAATTACGCTAACGCCGGGGCTACCAGCTTATTCACGACCGTAGAAGACCTCAGTCTGTGGGCCATTAATTTCGAAACCATGAAGGTTGGCAACTCAAAAGTCATGGAGATGATGAACCAGCGATTTGTGCTGAACCGAGGCGATACCATTCACTATGCCTTGGGCCAGGTGATTACAAAATACAAAGGATTGAAAACCGTTAGCCATGGAGGGGGAGATGCAGGGTACCGTACCTTCCTGTTGCGGTTCCCCGATCAGCACGTTTCCATTTCGGCATTCAGTAACCTGGCATCTTTCGGTACGGGTGAATTGTCCTATGCATTGGCGGATGTAGTTCTGGCTGGCAGCCTGATTCCGGATAAGCCTTCAAATGTTCCACCGCCACCACCGGAACCGGTTAAAGAACCATTTGATCCTAAGACGAAGCTGGCCGACTTCGCGGGGAAATACTACAGCGACGAGTTGGATACCCGGTACACACTAGAAGTCGTAGGTGATACGCTGCGGGCCCATCACCAGCGGCACGATGACCAGACCTTCTTTCCGGCTACGCGCGAGGCCTTTGATACGCCCATGCTTGGAAGGGTTCAGTTTTTCAGAAACCAATCTGGAAAGGTTGCTGGATTCAAGGCAACAGATGGGAGGGTTAGAAATCTTGTATTTACGAGGGAATAGTGAGAAGAGGGTAAAAGGTTTGGTGACTGACCGCCAGACAAGGAATGCCCCAATCAGTCTTTGATCTAACAAAGCAACTTAACATAATATAAATTATATAACTCTTGCTGCCCTCGAAACCCGCCGCACAGTTCTATAATTATATTATGTTAACTCATGACTACCCGGTTACGTCGACGTTTCTGGCCCTCCCACGAGTTATATAATTAGACGTTATGCTAAATAGCCGCGCAATGCCCGCGCACTCCGGGCCGAAGATGCACGGTTCATTGGACGGCTATTTAAATTACAACGATTCGGTTCGAAGTTTTTCTGCCAGCGAGCAGAGGTTCAGCCAACGCGCCAAAGCATGAGTAATGCGGGCCGCGCAAAGTGGAGATTCCGCCTAAAGTGAACAGTGTTTTCCGCCGCAATGTGAACACCTGATTCCGCGTCAAAGTGAACAGTGTTTTTCGCCTCAAAGTGAACACCTAAAAGTAGTAAAAAAGTATCGGGGTCGGTTGACCAGAATA
>JANNAZ010000198.1:0-3951 GCA_031384895.1 Cyclobacteriaceae bacterium
AAAGATGGCGCAGAGTTGACCGGCGGAAGCTATATGAGCATCGAACAAAATCGCAAGACAGTCTATATATCCACGCCTTATGATTCAAAAATCGATGCGTGCAATGAACGACTGAACAAAACGTATATCTACTATGGCGCCGGCGGCGAGCAAAAGAAAGCAGCGCAGGCTACCCAGGACATGAATGCAGAGAGTTATGGGATGGGCAACAAAGTAGAACGGGCTGTTTCAAAAAGCTCCCATGCCTATAAAAATTCATCCTGGGACCTGGTGGATGCGGCGAAGGAAGATGAAAGTGTAATTTCTGCTGCCCCCGCCGCACAACTACCTGCTGAAATGCAAGGCATGTCCCCTGAGCAACGTAAAGGGTATGTGACACAAAAAGCCAATGAGCGTAAAAATATTCAGAACGAAATTCAGGAGCTGAACAAAAACCGTCAGGCGTACATCGCTTCCCACAGTCAAACAGCGAATGAGGAAACCATGCTGGATGCGGCGATGATCAAAGCTATTAGGGAGAAGGCGAAGTTGAAGAACCTGGTGTGGAATTGACCGCAGAGGCGTAGGGAAAAAATTAACCGCAGAGACGCGGAGGCGCAGAGAAAGGTTAACTGCAAAGGTTCTAAGGAAGGGTGTTCATTTTGAGCACCTTTCTTTTTTCCCGTTTATCCGAACTGCATCATGGGGGATAAACCTGCCACCTGCAACCTGTTACCTGTTACCTGTTACCTGCAACCTGTCACAGTTTCAACAGCGCCCACTCTTTTGTCAAGTTCGGCACAGTGCCCATAGCGTAGCCCGTGCTCGCTCCAACGACAACCAGGTCTGATGGATTGTAGCCGAAGCCTCCCGTTGGATTAAATAATCCGGGCTCCATGGAGAACGTCATATTCTTCTCTAGCACGGTTTGATCGCCCAGTGCGATGTAGGGTTCCTGATGGCCCTCCATTCCTTCTCCATGCGCAACGCGCTGATAGAGATATTTCTGCATGCCACTCTTGACCTGGTATTCATGTATCGCTTTGGCAATATCCTGACACCGGGTTCCTTCCGCCGACAAGCGTATTTGCATGGCTGACCCTTCCGCCATGACCTCCCACATTTTTTCCATTTCGCTCGTCCAGGGCGCAATCTGATAGGGGCAATAAAGCTCTCCTCCGCAACCGCCAATCTTGACCCCGCCGGAAACCTGAATTGAATCTCCTTTTTTGATTTTGCTGTGGTGGAATTGATTCGGGTGTGGGTAAGCGGTGCTTACTCCAGTCCGGCAGCCAATGTCAATGGTGATTCCCACCGCAGTGTGCGGAAGGCCATCGCGTTTTATGTCTTTCATGATCAGCTCGGTTCCATATTCGGTGGCGGCCATCCTGACCTGGAAGTCGGTGAGATCAGTTCCGTATTCCAAGATATAGTCACGGGTCCATGCATGGATCTGACTAAAATAATTATAGGCTCGCTGCGCCAGGGCAATTTCTTCATCCGTTTTAACCCTACGCATTTTTATGCACACGTCACTCACATCTTCGAATGATGCGTTCGGGAGGATTTCGCTCATCCGCTTCAATGTTGGGCCGGAAGGCGTTGTACTGAGTGCTATTTTCTTTTCTCCGAACCCACGTTTTTTCACGCCGTTCAGTTGCCATGCAAGCAAATCCACGGGAGGTCCTGTGACTACTTTGGCCTGGTCGGGATATCCGCCCTCGGCATGCGGGTAATCATAGAAATATTCTGCGTCAGTCACCCACCAACTGCGTACAAGTTCCATATCGAGGCCAGGATGAAACCAGTATACTTCCATCCTGTCCGTCGGGATGAAGCAGGCAAACGGTCTTTCCGTGTTGCTATAAAAGAGGCCGGTAAAATAAACAATGTTCCATTCATCGGTTATCAATATTCCGGCAAGGCCTTTTTCGGCCAGCTTCTGCTGCAAAACCTTGACCCGACCCTGATGCCATTCCAGCGGCAATCGGTCAACAGTGGCTGGCTTTGGATTATCCGGTTTTGCAGTCAACAGCTGATTTGAATTGCCTGATACAAGCGGTATCCTGCTTTGCTGCGAACTTGCTGACTCTTTGGTTTCACATGCCGCCAACGTCCCGAGGGTGATGACGCTGGTACCCTTGATAAATCCTCTTCGATTAATCATGTCATTAATGCTTAGCGTGTGTATTGATTAAACACCATTGCTGCCTCTTACGTACTTCCTTAAAGAGGTAATTGAAGCTACTAATCAAATATATGCAGATTTAAAGATTCAACGATGCGTCTGCATCACCCAGAACCTTGAACCTTGAACTCTGAACTTTGAACTTTGAACCCTGAACCTTGAACCCAGTCCCCAGCACCCAGTCCCCAGTATGCTTCTTCCAAAATTATGCCTTCCTTTGGTACTCAAGAACCCCATGAACACGAAACCCATAGCCCAGGGAGACCTCCACAAATTGCTGGCCAAGGCAGCGGCGGCGAATGGCATCAATTCCTTTCATGCAGTTTGCAAGCTGGTGGAATCGGAGAACATCAAGCTGGTGGCAAAATATCCCAAAGATGGTGCGCTCAAGGCATCACTGGTTTACGTCCGTCAGGCGATCCGGTTAAAGAAAGTGAGTATGGCACATCAGTTTATTAAGAAGGCAATAGCCACGTTGGAGGAAAGCTATAAGTAGCCTGTTATCGTCCGTACAGTTGATCTGAATGCAGTCCCCGCATACCGATAGCTATCGGCTGGAGAGGTAGCGAACGTTGTGCGATAGTAAGGAGTCATTTTTGCAGGGGCTTCGCAATCTTTCCCAGGAGCAATTCAAATTTGACCTTATCGCCATCAATAGGATGCCTCTTGTTGCTGGAAGCAATTCCAGCGCCAATACTAGCGCCAATACCAGCGCCAATACCAGCGCCAATTACTAATCCTAAACCTGCGCCAACTTCCTTAAAAGAATTCCTAATATTGGCGCCAATATTATTTGTTTCTTCGTACGGTGTATATGAAACGGCATAACCTATAACGCCACCGGCCAATCCACCAATTAGGGCGCCAATCGCACCTGATCCTTTCCGGTGAATCCCTACATATGCGATTTCGGAATAACTAATCCGGAGGGGTTCCTTTTTGTATCCATATTCGGTCTTTATCACCAGCAAGTCATCCGTAACGGAAATCAATTTACCCCTGAGAATATGTTTTCTATTGGTCAACTTCACGCTTACGTGGTTCCAGTTGTATTCCTTGTTCCGGGTATAGGTTACCCTGACAGGTTGAGCGAGCGACCCGGTGTAAAATGACGCGACGAGTGCAAGGATGAGCAGCATGTGTAGCCACCCAAATCCAGGGGATTTCATTTTCTCTGAAAGTAGATGGAGCCTCCTCCTATCGAAGACTTTGGTAAGTCCAACGAAGGCTACATAAACTGCGGCAAGAACTACCAGAAGGAACATGCTGCTGAGGATGGGGTTTGCGTTCATACGGTTCGGATTAGGTTATTCAATGGTCAATAGTATGAAGTAGTCGACCGGAGGCCGTTGCGACTTGTACTGATCAGCGAACTTTCTTTTGCAGAAATCGCAAGAGGAAACTCATCGTTGAGCTATTTCAATGATTTCTGCCGTTATACTCTGATTTGGCAGCGAATTGAGGCGCATATGGCGCGCGCTTGTAGCGCGTGCCCGTTGAAAGCGTTATTCGAAAGTACGAATTGCATTATATAAAACCGTTGAAAGCGTTATTCGAAAGTACGAATTGCATTATATAAAATCGATAGCAAGGCAGAGTCCCAGATCCAAAACCCGTGGTATCAACGTTTCAAAGAACGTCTTCACCGGCACGCGGCTCAGCCGTCGCGCCATAGCTAGTTCCTATGCTCTTCGGAAAACCTGATCAATTTTTATCCCAAAGGGAAAAGGCAGAGTCCCAGATCCAAGACCCGTGGTATCAACGTTTCAAAGAACGTCTTCACC
>JANNAZ010000098.1:0-10142 GCA_031384895.1 Cyclobacteriaceae bacterium
CGGACTTCAGTCCGTTGAAAGAAGGCATAATTCGAACGGAGTTCCGTTAGGAACGAGACATCCTCAGGATTAAAGTCAATAGTAAGAACAGCTATGCCGAGCCCACGGCTCTATGCATCTGACGGATAGGGTAAAGGGTGGACTTCAGGTCCACCCTTACAAAATTAGGTCGAGCCAATGGCTCTTTTAGCCTGTACGTGTAAAACCTAGCGTCTGCTTTTCTTCTTCGCGGCTTTCTTGACCGCCTTCTTCTTTGCTGTAGCTTTTTTTGCCTTGGGCTTCGTTGCTTTCTTTACCGCTTTCTTCGCAGGCTTCTTCTTGGTCTTCGCTGCAGCTGTCTTGCGTGCCGCAGCGTTGGTGCCAATCTGATTGAGTGCCGAACCAGCCTTGAACCAGTCGATCTGGTTGGCATTGTAGGTATGGTTAGTCTTGATGGTATCTTTTGTGCCGTCCTTATGGTTTAGTACAATCGTCAGTTGACGATCAGGAGCAAATGACACCAAATCAGTAAAGTCAAACGTGTCGTCTTCCTTGATCTTATTGTAGTCTTCCTTGTTGGCAAAAGTGATGCCGAGCATGCCCTGCTTTTTGAGGTTGGTTTCATGTATGCGCGCAAACGACTTGACCAGAATAACCCGTACTCCGAGGTGACGCGGCTCCATTGCCGCATGCTCACGAGATGATCCTTCCCCGTAGTTCTCATCGCCTACCACGATGGATCCGGCGTCAGCGGCCTTGTAGGCACGTTGAACCTTAGGTACTTCATCGTACTGACCGTTAAGTCCATTCTTCACGCTATTGATCTTCTCATTGAAGAAATTCGTGGCGCCGATTAGTAAGTTATTTGAGATGTTGTCCAGGTGCCCCCGATACTTCAGCCACTTACCGGCCATTGAGATATGGTCTGTGGTGCACTTGCCCTTGGCCTTGATCAGCAACCGGAGTCCCATGAGATTCTTCTTGTCCCAGGCCTTGAAGGGTGCCAGCAATTGAAGCCGGTCTGACTTCGGACTGACTTTGATCTGGATTTTGCTTCCGTCTTTGGCAGGTGCCTGAAAACCGGGGTCTTTTACGTCAAACCCTTTTTTAGGAAGTTCATCACCTTTAGGGGCTTCTAGCTTGATCTTTTCACCACGCTCGTTCGTGAGGTAGTCTGTGATTGGATTGAAAGTCAGATCACCAGCAATAGCAATGGCTGTCACCAGCTCCGGAGATCCGACAAACGCATACGTGTTTGGGTTTCCGTCGTTACGTGACTGGAAATTTCGGTTGAACGAATGAACGATGGTGTTCTTTTCTTTCTTGTCCGAGCCCATGCGACTCCACATACCGATACAAGGCCCACAGGCATTAGCAAAGACTGTCGCTCCAATGCGCTCAAACGTTTTGATGAACCCGTCGCGCTCGATGGTATAACGAACCTGCTCGGAGCCTGGAGTGATGGTAAATTCAGCTTTGGTCTTCAGTCCCTTATTGGCAACCTGTTCGGCGAGGCTGGCTGCACGAGCGATATCCTCGTACGACGAGTTGGTGCACGAACCGATCAGGCCCACTTCCACTTTTGTTGGCCATCCGTTCTTTGCTGCCTCCGATTTCATTTTAGAAAGGGGAGTGGCAAGGTCCGGAGTAAAGGGGCCGTTCAAGTGTGGCTCCAGGGAAGAAAGATCGATTTCAACGATTTGATCAAAATACTTTTCAGGGTTTGCGTACACTTCCGGATCGGCCGTAAGGTGGGACTTTATCTTGTTGGCCATTTTAGCTATTTCTGCGCGCCCGGTAGAATTCAGATACCGCTCCATCGAGTTATCATACCCAAATGTTGAAGTTGTGGCTCCGATTTCTGCACCCATGTTGCAGATGGTTCCCTTGCCTGTACAGCTGAGGGATATCGCGCCATCTCCAAAATATTCAACGATAGCGCCTGTTCCACCTTTTACGGTGAGGATACCTGCTACTTTAAGGATAACATCTTTCGCTGAAGTCCAGCCGTTGAGTTTACCTGTGAGTTTGATTCCGATGAGCTTCGGAAACTTCAATTCCCACGCCATGCCAGCCATGACATCTACTGCATCTGCGCCACCAACACCAATCGCTACCATGCCTAATCCACCAGCATTTACCGTGTGGGAGTCAGTACCGATCATCATTCCACCTGGGAAGGCATAGTTCTCCAGCACAACCTGGTGGATGATACCCGCTCCGGGCCGCCAGAAGCCGATGCCGTATTTATTCGATACCGAGGAGAGGAAATCAAATACTTCCTTGCTCTCTGAATTTGCCGCCGCCAAATCTTCCTTGGCGCTTTTTTTGGCAACAATCAGGTGGTCGCAGTGAACCGTTGAGGGTACCGCCACTTTGGGCCTTCCGGCCGACATAAATTGCAAAAGGGCCATTTGTGCAGTGGCGTCTTGCATGGCCACACGGTCAGGCGCAAAGTCAACGTACGACTTCCCGCGACCGAAATTCTCCAGTTTTTGACTTGCGAAAAGATGGGAATACAATATCTTTTCCGAAAGGGTCAGGGGCTTTCCGACCATTTTTCGTGCTTTTGCAATACGCTCCGGCATGGCAGCGTACAGCTTCTTAATCATGTCAAGATCAAAGGCCATAGGTTAGGGTTTTCATGAACTGCTAAGCTACGAAGGGAACGGGAATCAACAAAAGGGAGGCTGTTGGCTATTGGCCCTTGGCTGTTAGCAGTTTGGGTAGAAATTAACAAGTTGCCCGGTAAGTGAGTTTACACCACAAGGCCAATAGCTAAGAGCCAATGGCTATTCTGCTACTTGCTATTGATGAAGTTCAAGAACTCCCGCTTCACCATTTCTTCTTTGAACTTACCTCCAAAGTAGGCTGTGCCAGTCTTGCTATTGGTATCGCCGACCCCGCGCATGGCCACACACATGTGGTTAGCGTCGATGACGACACCTACACTTTCAGTCTGGAGAATGGTCTGAAGTTCCTTGCCGATCTGTACGGTGAGGCGCTCCTGTACCTGAGGTCGACGCGCATAGTACTGGACGATCCGGTTGATCTTGGAGAGACCGATTACCTTGCCAGATGAAAAATAGGCGACATGCGCCCGTCCGTAAATTGGAACGAGGTGGTGCTCACAGTGGGAGTAGAAAGTAATCTCTTTTTCCACGAGCATCTCCTCATAATTGTATTTGTTTTCGAAGAGCCGGGAGTGTGGCCGGTTTTTTGGGTTCAGCCCGCTGAATACTTCCTTGACATACATCTTGGCTACACGTTTCGGTGTGCCATTTAGACTATCGTCGGTAAGGTCGAGCCCAAGCGTAAGCATGATCTCCCGAATGTGCGTCTCAATCTTGTCTATCTTCTCTTCATCAGACAGTACAAAGGCATCGCCGCGCAAGGGGGTATTCCACTGGGCCGTGTCTCCAGGAATCTCGGGATTAATGTGCCGGATATTCAACGAAATTTCTTTCTGTCTCATAGAGCTTGATTTTAAGGTCGAATCTTTTGTCCAGTTGTTTCCGCAAGATGCCCCAGATCACGATGGCAATGTTCTCCGCCGTTGGGTTCAGTTTTTGGAAATAAGGGGAATCCAAGTTAAGGTTTTTGTGATCGAATTGCCGGATGATATGTTCATTAATTATGTCACTTAGCGCCTTCAGGTCATACACGTAACCTGTTTCCGGATCGGGTTCCCCAATCAGGGTGACGATGAGCTCGTAGTTGTGGCCGTGAAAATTGGGATTATTGCATTTGCCGAAAACCTGGTCATTTTTCTCATCTGACCATGCCGGGTTGAACAGCCGGTGGGCTGAGTTGAAATGTTCTTTTCGGGAGACGGCGACTTTCATTCAGTTAGAACAAGGATTAGGGTGAATGGTTCAGTTTTGCAAATAAAACTTAGGGATTCGAATTCGATATTGGGATCCATTCCCCCAATTGGTCTTGGGAAACTATCGGGAGCAGGGTTTGCTAGCCCCGGCGCTTCTGCTGTGGGCAAGTCCCGTCCAGTGTGAGCTATCCCACTAACCGATACTCGAAATCCAGAAAATAACTTTATCTTCCTACAAATCCTCACCATGACGCATTGCGCGCTCTTGATTATTTGATCTCTAGATTTTCTGGATTTTGTCGGCTGTCCCAGATTCTGATTATCTGGATTTTGTCATTTTGATTGAGATAGAACAGTTTATAACTCTTGATAACCTTCACTCTTAGATTGGCATGGTCTGTTTCAACGCCAACATCGGGGAACTCAGATATCAGTTTGGCGGCTTCATTGAAAAGAAGATCAAGTTTTTTGCTGTAAGAGTCTGACTTATTATTCTCAATCCAGAAGTGGTACATTTTTAAATCTGTCTTGAACGGCAGCTTGAGTCCATTCTATTTGTTTAGCCATTCCTTAATAATGGTGTTTGCCTCCTCAGAAGAATGGACCCTGCCTTCTTGGAGGTCCTTGAGCCCGAGGTTAATGGCCTTTCGTTCGTCGTCAGTGAGCCGATAAACGGAATCCATTTGAGATTCGATATCAACCAACTTGAAAATTTCCTCAAGTATGAGCTCATCTTCAATGGTTGTTATTTTGTTGATTATCTGCAACTTGAGTTCAGTAGCTGACATGATTCATAAATTTAGTATCATAAATATCGACCAACTTATAGTTCAAAACAAACTTGCTGCCAACTCACATCTCCTATCTAATATCGCAGAACACTGAACTTTGAACTTGCTTCGCCTAACAATACTCATCAAAAACCTCCACCAAATGCTCCCCAATCATCTGGGCATTCCGCCCTTCAATGTGATGCCGCTCAACAAAGTGAAGCAGTTCTCCATCGCGGAACAGGGCGATAGAAGGCGATGACGGAGGATAGGGCAACGTAAGCTGTCGTACTTTGGTCACCGCTTCGGTGTCAACACCGGCGAATACGGTAGCCAGGTGGTTCGGTTTTTTTGTGGTGTTCTGCAGTGCCCACTTTATTCCAGGACGTGCTGCTCCAGCAGCGCAACCGCATACGGAATTTATTACCAGCAGCGTGGTGCCTTTCTCAGACAATATCTGTTGCTCGACAGCGGCGGATGTTCTTAGTTCTTTAAATCCTGCGCTTGTCAGGTCGGTTCGCATCGGGGCAACCAGTTGTTCGGGGTACATGCTCATACGGTAGTTTATTTAGTCAATGGTTTATAACACGATTAAAGAAATCCTAGTTCCAGTTTCGCCGCTTCACTCATCATATCCTGGGAATAGGGCGGGTCCCAGGTAATCTCCACATTCACATCATTCACGCCGGGAATGTCCAAAACCTTTTGCTTTACTTCTTCCGGAATTGCCTCTGCCGAGGGACAGGAAGGAGAGGTAAGCGTCATCAAGATTTGGATGTTGTTCACCGGCAGGATATTAACCTCGTAGATCAGTCCAAGTTCATAAATGTCAACTGGGATCTCGGGATCGTACACAGACTTGAGAGCCGCCATCACTTTTTCGCGAAGGTCTTCCGCTTCAACTGTGGTTGGTTTTTGAACTTCGTTGGTCATGCCTGAATGCCTGAGGGTGTTTTGAATGATTGCCCGTATTGTTTCATCCGTAGTATCATGGATGCGAATCCGTTTGACCGTTGCGTTCCAATAAAGCGGTCCATGCCAATCTTCTCCATAAAGAACAATTCGCCAGCCAGAATTTCATTAGGCAAATGTCCGCTAAAGATGCGAATTAGCAAACTCACCAAACCCTTTGTAATTGCCGTGTTGCTGTCCGCGCTGAAATAGACGTGATCGTGTTTCAAGGCGGCCCACAACCATACTTTGGATTGACAACCTTTCACCAGATTGCCTTCCGTTTTATGTTCATCCGGTAGTTTGGGTAGTTTTTGACCCAACTCGATGAGGTACATCACAGACATTTCCCGATCGCCATCCAGCATCGTGAATTCTTCAATGATTGCATGTTGTGTTTCGGCGATTGTCATTTGAGCAAGGATGTGATTCGGTTGAGTCCCTCCACCAGTTTATCGACATCTTCTTTTGTATTGTAAACAGCAAACGAGGCCCTCACAGTTCCTTCGATGCCAAAGTGGTCCATCAGGGGCTGCGTGCAGTGGTGACCCGTGCGCACAGCAATGCCGCCTGCGTCAAGCAGTTGCCCGATGTCAAACGGGTGCAGGCCGTCCAGCAGGAAAGATTGAACGCTTACTTTTTCTGGAGCAGTGCCGATCAGGCGCATTCCGTTCACACGGTTGAGTTGTTGGACAGCGTAGGCAAGTAGCCCTGTTTCGTGAGAGCGGATAGTTTCTTTTCCAATGTTTTGGATGAAGTCAATAGCTGCCTTGAATGCGATCACATCGGCAATGTTAGGCGTGCCAGCTTCGAACTTGTATGGAATATCGTTATAGGTCGTCTTGGCGAATGTCACGTCCTTTATCATCTCTCCACCACCCATGTAGGGAGGCATCCGCTCCAGATGTTCCCTTTTTCCATACAATACACCGACTCCGGTCGGGCCGTACATTTTGTGCCCCGAAAGGCAGTAGAAATCGCAATCGAGTTTCTGTACGTCAATGTCAAGGTGAGCTGCCGCCTGCGCGCCATCAATTACTACCAGCGCGCCAAAAGCATGCGCACGTTGTATGATGGCCTCAATCGGGTTGATCGTACCCAGACTGTTTGACGCATGGTTGATGCTTACCAATTTGGTTTTAGCGGTCAGAATCTTGTCGAATGATTCGAGATCGAGTTCACCCGTAGGGGTTACTTCGATCACTTTCAGCACCGCACCATGTTCCTCGGCAATCAGTTGCCACGGCACAATATTGGAGTGATGCTCCAGACCGGAAATAATGATCTCATCTCCGGCTTTCAGAAGGATTCGGCCAAGCGAACTCGCGATAAGATTGATTGCCTCAGTAACACCCCGAACAAAAATAATTTCATCTTTTTCGCGTGCGCCGATAAAATGCTGCGCGCTGACCCGTGTCTCTTCAAATGCCTTGGTTGCCTTCTCTGCCAGGGTGTGTATACCGCGGTGGATATTCGCATTGTAGCCTCTGTAGTATTCCACAAGGGACTGGATCACGGCCCTGGGCTTCTGCGTGGTGGCCGCATTGTCAAGATAGACGAGTGGATGACCGTTGACAACCTGATTTAGTATCGGGAACTCCTCACGAAGTGCGACAATGTCTAACTCAACAGTCGGTGCAGATGAGTTCATGGTTGATCGGCGGGATGCAGTTTTTCTGTGACCAAGGCATCAATCAAGGAGCGCAGTTTTTCGTTCTTCATGCCGTTCAGGGTCTCTCCGGCGAAGGCGTTGAGCAACATGCCCTTAGCTAAATCTTTGGATATGCCGCGTGACTGGAGATAGAACAACGCTTCTTCGTCTAGTTGCCCGGTAGTACAACCGTGAGAACACTTCACATCATCCGCCCAGATTTCCAACTGAGGCTTTGTATGTATCGTTCCGGTCTCACTGAGTAGGATATTTCTGTTTGTCTGGTACGCGTTTGTTTTCTGTGCATCCGGTCGTACAAATATTTTACCGTTAAAGACGGCTTTGCCTTGTCCATCAATGACCCCTTTATAAAGTTCGTTACTGTACGAGTTGGGTTTGCGGTGATCGACCACGGTATGATTGTCAACCAGGTTGCTGCCCGAAACCAGATATAGCCCGTTCAGCCTGGCGTCAATACGTTCACCGTTGAGAGCCAGTGAAAGGTTATTCCTGATGATTTTTCCTTTGAGCGTAATTGTATGGCAAGTCACCCGGGAAGAGAAAGCAATTTCAATGTGTGAATTGTTGAGCAGAATCTCTTCCTCACTTCCGTTTTGAATCATAGCAAACTCGAGGTCTGCATTTTCACCCACCTCAACACGCGAATGCTTGTTGTTGAAGAATGCTCCCGGTGTTCGGGCTACCGTGTATTCCAGTAGCGAGGCATTGCTGTGAGCACCGAGGGAGCAAACCCATTGGGGATTCGCAAATACAAAGTTTGGGCTGTCGAAATAATAAACGATGGCAATGGGGTGCTTTACACTCACATTTTCAGCCACTTGAATATGCACGGCATTCTCGGCAAAGGCATGGTTCAGCAGTTCGAACGTATCCTGATCGGCTTTCACGTTTTGTAAATGGGTGAGTGTGAGCGAAACGGTATCATCAAGCATCCGCGAATGGGCGGGTGAGAAGATGCCATTAACAAACACAACCAAATGGGAAGGCATGTCTGGTATGGACAGCAAGGATGAAGGTGAAATGGATGGGCTGTCTGATGTTGACTCCGAACGGAAAATGTTCTCGAGCGTCCGGGTTATTGGTGCGAAGCGATACTCCTCTGACTTCAGGGTAGGAAGCCCTTTTTCCAGTACAAAATCCATGGCTTTGCGCTGCAGCGGATTTTGTTCAAATCCCCGCGCCGTAAATGCGCCCTCCAGGGTTGCGAGCAGGTTATCTTTTTCGGTTATGGGACGCATGTCTTAAACGGCGGCTACCTCTGCCTTAATCCAATCGTATCCTTTTTCCTCTAATTCGAGTGCCAGCTCCTTAGTCCCGGATTTTACAATGCGTCCATTGTAGAGGACGTGTACGTAGTCCGGTACGATGTATTCCAGCAAGCGCTGGTAGTGGGTGACCACGATGGTTGCATTATTCTTGGAGCGTAATACATTTACGCCGTTGGCTACAATGCGCAGGGCATCAATATCAAGCCCGGAATCTGTTTCATCGAGAATTGCCAGTCGGGGTTCGAGCATGGCCATTTGAAAAATCTCGTTACGCTTCTTTTCACCACCCGAAAAGCCTTCGTTCAATGAGCGATTGAGCAAGGTCTGCTCGATCTCAACCAACTTCATTTTCTCCTTCATTAGCTTTAGGAAAGCAACGGCATCCAGCGGAGTCTCACCACGGTGAACCCGGATTTGGTTCAGTGCCGTTTTCATGAAGTTGATTGTGCTCACGCCCGGGATTTCAACGGGATATTGAAAGGCGAGGAACACCCCTTCACGCGCCCGTTCTTCAGGTGATAGTTCCAGCAGGTTTTTTCCGAGGAAGTCTACCGTACCTTCGGTGACTATAAATTCTTCACGCCCAGCAAGTGCGGCAGCAAGCGTACTCTTTCCGGAGCCGTTCGGGCCCATAATGGCGTGCACTTCCCCAGCCTTCACCGTCAGGTTTATCCCGTTCAGGATCTGATTGTCTTCAATTTTCGCGTGTAGGTTGCGGATAGTTAACATAGTTGCTTATTGATTTATCCGACACTTCCTTCAAGTGTAAGGGCCAGCAGCTTCTGTGCCTCCACGGCAAACTCCATGGGAAGCTGACTGAGTACTTCTTTGGCATAACCGTTGACGATTAGGGCTACCGCGGCCTCTTCATCAATACCGCGTTGCTGACAATAGAAGATCTGGTCTTCTCCGATTTTTGATGTCGTTGCCTCATGCTCAACACGGGCCGAGCTGTTTTCAACGTCAATGTATGGGAATGTATGCGCACCGCACTTGTCTCCAAGCAGGAGGGAGTCGCATTGGGAAGAGTTTCTTGCGTTGACCGCTCTTTTGTGAACGTGAACCTGCCCGCGATAACTGTTTTGTGATTTTCCGGCGGAGATCCCCTTGGAGACAATTCGTGAGCGCGTGTTCTTGCCCAGGTGAATCATCTTTGATCCGGTGTCTGCTTGCTGATAGTTGTTCGTGACCGCCACAGAGTAAAACTCACCGATCGAATGGTCGCCTTTCAAAATGCAGGAAGGGTACTTCCACGTGATGGCCGATCCCGTTTCTACCTGCGTCCAGCTAATCTTGGAATGATCGCCGGCACACAGTCCGCGTTTAGTTACAAAGTTGTAAATGCCACCAACGCCTTCTTTGTTTCCCGGATACCAGTTCTGAACCGTGGAGTATTTGATCTCCGCATTCTTCATGGCATATAATTCTACAACCGCAGCATGAAGTTGATTTTCGTCACGCATTGGCGCAGTACATCCTTCCAGATAACTTACATAGCTCCCTTCCTCCGCCACAATAAGCGTACGCTCAAACTGACCGGTGTTCGCTGCATTGATGCGGAAGTAGGTGGAGAGCTCCATGGGGCAGCGCACCCCAGTTGGGATATAACAAAATGAGCCGTCTGAGAACACCGCAGAGTTGAGAGCTGCGAAGTAGTTGTCTGAGGTCGGCACCAC
>JANNAZ010000131.1:0-7680 GCA_031384895.1 Cyclobacteriaceae bacterium
TTCACTATCCACTATTCACTCTTCGCTTCCCCCTCCGCTTCCTCAATCTTCTTAATCTTCTCTACCGAAGAAATCGAGTCATCTTCATTCAGGCGGATCACTCGCACACCTTGAGTAGCACGGCCCATCACACGCAGTTCTTCCACGCGAATGCGAATACTGATGCCAGATCGATTAATAATCATCAGTTCATCGGTATCCCGTACTTCCTTAATTGCAACAAGGGTGCCAGTTTTTTCAGTGATATTAATGGTTTTTACACCTTTCCCACCTCGACGCGTAATGCGGTAATCATCAATCGATGAACGCTTGCCATAGCCACGCTCTGAGACAACCAAGAGATTAGCCTCAGGATGTGTGATGCAAACCATTCCTACCACCTTATCCGTTGTGCCTTCCAGGGTTATCCCCCGAACACCTGCGGCTGTCCGCCCCATCGGCCGCACATCTGACTCATTGAAATGAACCACCTTGCCGCTGCGCTTGGCGATGACAATGTGATTCTTTCCATTTGTAAGGGCCACTTCCAGAAGTCGGTCGCCCTCATGAACCGTAATTGCTGTAATTCCATTTGCCCTTGGCCTCGAATAGGCTTCAAGCGAAGTCTTCTTTATGACTCCCTGCTCGGTACACAAAATGACAAAATTGTCGTTGATGTAGGCCTCGTCTTCAATGCTCTGCACATTGAGAACGGCACGGACAGAATCCGTGCTTTCAATGTTTAATAAATTCTGGATGGCCCTCCCCTTTGAGGCTTTGGTGCCTTCCGGTATCTCGTAAACTTTCTTCCAAAATACCTTTCCCAGCGCTGTAAAAATCAGCAGGTAATTGTGTGCGTGTGCAATGAAGAGGTGCTCCGTAAAGTCATCTTCCTTTGTCGATACTCCCTTGGAACCAATCCCGCCACGGCCCTGCGTCCGGTATTCCGACAGCGATGTCCGCTTGACATAGCCCTGATTTGAAATGGTAATCACCATCTCTTCATTCGGGATCATGTCTTCAACGGTAAAATCCTCATCACTGGCCACTACTTGCGTACGACGAGCGTCGCCATACCGTTCTTTCATCTCCTGCAACTCAGCCTTGATGATATCCATACGCACGGTCTCATTGGAAAGAATCTCTTTCAATCGGTCAATCAAGGCCTTGACTTCCGCGTATTCATTCTGAATCTTCTCACGCTCCAGCCCGGTAAGGCGCTGCAACCGCATCTCCAAAATCGCTTTCGCCTGAATCTCCGATAGCTGGAAGGCATTCATCAAGCCAATCTTTGCGATATCGGGGTCTTTCGAATTTCGAATAAGGGCAATGACTTCATCCAGGTGATCGAGGGCAATCAGATACCCCTCCAGGATGTGTGCCCGTTTCTCCGCTTCCGCCAATTCAAACTTCGTACGACGTACCACCACTTCATGCCGGTGCTCAACGAAATGTACAATCTGGTCTTTCAGGTTGAGGGTCTGAGGGCGCCCTTTGACTAGCGCTACGTTATTGACACCAAATGAGGACTGTAACTGCGTGTACTTAAATAGATTGTTTAAGACGATATTTGGAATCGCATCGCGTTTCAAATCATAGACAACCCGGTAACCGTCCCTGTCACTCTCGTCCCGAATGTCTGAGATACCTTCAATCTTCTTGTCATTGATCAGGGCGGCCGTCTTCTCAATCATCTGCGCCTTATTCACCTGGTAAGGGACCTCGGTCACAATGATCTGGTCTTTGCCATGGGCATTGATAACGATCTCAGCTTTTGCCCGAACAACGATCCGGCCTCTTCCGGTCAGGTAAGACTCCTGCACACCGGACAGCCCATATATAATTCCGCCTGTAGGGAAATCAGGGGCGGTAACAAACTTCATGAGCTCCTGAATGGTGATCTCCCGGTTGTCGATGTAGGCCACGATGCCGTCAACCACTTCTGTCAGGTTGTGCGGAGCCATGTTGGTGGCCATGCCTACAGCGATACCCGAAGATCCGTTGATAAGCAGATTTGGAATCTTTGCCGGTAATACGGTCGGCTCGGTCAGCGAGTCATCAAAGTTGGGCTGAAAGTCTACTGTATCCTTATTTATGTCGGCCAACAGTTCCTCTGCAATTCGACGGAGGCGGGCTTCGGTATATCGCATTGCCGCTGGAAAATCTCCGTCAATAGATCCGAAGTTTCCCTGGCCGTCGACCAGCGTATATCGCAACGACCAATTCTGGGCCATGCGCACCATCGTATCGTAGACAGACGAGTCACCATGCGGGTGGTACTTACCCAACACTTCCCCGACGATACGGGCTGATTTCTTATAGGATTTATTGTAGTTAACGCCTAATTCCTGCATCCCAAAAAGAACCCGGCGATGTACAGGTTTTAGGCCATCCCGGACGTCAGGAAGAGCCCGAGAGACGATAACCGACATCGAATAGTCGATGTAGGCGCCCCTCATTTCGTCTTCAATACTGATTGGGATAATGTTCTGCCGCGGAGGTAGTCCGCTGATCTCTTCTGCCACTGGTTTAGGGTCGTTTACTCAACAATAAATGAACGGACAAAGATAGGGAAAAGACTAGAATGAAACGCGCCTGGAGGGGTATAATATGAGTGAATTTGATGGCCGAAATGACGTTGGACGGACCCCTCAATAGGGGCTCAATTTCTTCTTGTTTTTGCCCTTATACTTTATCAGGGTAGGGTGATTTTCTCCGTAATTCGGGTTCTGCTTTTTATAAATCGGATGCACGCGGCTTCGATACTCCCGATCGCCATGGGCATGGTTCATCTGGATCCGGCATTCCCCATGAAAGCATTTTGGAAGCTCTGGAATTCGATACGTAAGTCCTATATTCAAGTACAGGGCATTCATGGAGTGTTCAATCGGGTTGCCTCCTTCGGGCAGCGTCAGGGTATAGCTCTTTAACTCGTAGGATGGACGCACAAACACACGAAGGTATTCGGATAACTCACGATCAATGGTCACTCCCCCGTTGACGTACACTCCCGTAGTAATAAGCGAACTGTCAAAATTACTTCCAGGTGAAAATCCGCCGATCTGAAGGTCTCCCGTAAATAGATAATTCCCCATCCGGTAAAACGATACGCCCAGTATTCCGAAATACTTGGTCATGAATCCCGATGGGTTGGATGGACTTAGGGTGCCAATTTTGTCAGCCAAGGCTGTCGGGGACATACTGCCCATACTCATAAACTCATATGAATAGCCGGCTCCTACACGGTACTTCTTCTTTATTTCTACGTGGACAGTAAGCTTGAGTGGTATGTTTATTCCATTCCCACTAAAGCCAAGTTTATCGGTGCCCGCTGGCGCCAGAAAACCTAGAGGAGAAACCGGCGTGCTCACTAACACCCGCTCATTCACCCAATTGGAATACCTAGTGGTTGTCACCGCGCCGGGAAAAATCTGAGGCCCCATAACCGGATCCTGATAAACGCCATAACCTGCCAGTTCATGACTGAAATAGGTATTGCCGTAACCGGTGCTGAAACCAAATATCAGTTTACTGAAGAAAGACCTCGGCCGCTTCTTGATTTCGGCATAGAAGTTATCCAGTGGAAACGCCGACTTGTCTTCTTCCTTTTCAACAGGTGGAGTTTCTGGCTTTGCCTCCGGAATAACTTCCGGCACAGCCTTAGGCTTGCTGGGGTCTGGCTCCTGAGCCATGACCGTGCCTGCGCCTAGCAGCGCAAACAGGAGTACAAGCTTGTTAATGAAACTCTTCAAAATGATAAAAGAATAATTGGATAAAGGTAAGAAGTTTGGCCTGCTAATCAGAACCCGGGATGTGCCTGGAGCGCATCCAAACTGGTAAACGTGTGGAAGTGGGTCTCTCCCGGTTTCACTTCGTAAGTAAACACGAAGTCCTGAGAACGGCCCTGGAAGTCAGTTGCCTTCAAGGTCACAGTATTTGGGCCCGCCTTCAACGGGACTCTCGCATAATATATGCTGTGTGGTAGGGTCTGCCAGTTGCGCGTATCCGCCGATTCCGTCATCAAATTGATCATCTGCGTCACCAGTCCGGCCCACTTGTCGCTCTTTCGCGCCTGGTATTCCGTGGCTTTCTTGACCGCAAGTCGCAGAAGGGCTTTACTCAGCTCCAGGTTCATCCGCTCGTCGAGGCACTTGAATGCGACCTTGCTGACGTCCTCCAGCAACTGAACCGGGTAGTGGTCTTCGCCCAGCGACAGAGTTGCCCCGGCGTAAAACACGGGTCGCTCCACATACTTGGGAAGCGTCAACCGGTATATGTCCATTTTGGAAAGAGATTTAATGTCGCTGGATTTATAGTTCGATGAGGAGAATGCATAATTCAATCCCAGTCTCTCATTGACAAAATATACCATCCCATCGCGCTGTGAGATTGCAAACTCAACTGCCCATTCTGTCTTTATCGGCGTGAGGCCATTATGCCAAAAGAATATCAGTTCACCGCCCCCCGGGGCAACAACGTCTTCAACAAGGATTCCAAATTTTACTTTGTATTGTTCGTATTCCTGATCAAGACCGCTAAGCTTGGCTGTGCGCACCAAGTCCCTCTTCAATTGCTCAGGAGCTCCAACCTGAAATAGTTGCATAAACTCACCTTCGTACGCCTCATATGCGTTGCGGTATGCGATGAAGGCGTTATTATAATCCATATCCGACTCGTAAATGATGCCCATTAGCGTATGCACAAATGCATCCTTGCGATATTTGTCAGATGTATCATATCGGTCGCTGAGTTGTTGAAGACGAATGTTGAGACGGCGGCACTCCACCAGTGCGTCTTCTGTCCGGTCAAGCTTCAGGTAGTTGATTGCCTTGAAATACAATAATAGAAGGTGCTCATGGTCCTCCCCTCGGTACACTGCAAAGTTGGGGTTAGAAAAATAGGTGGCCGCCTCATTTAGATAATTGATCCTGTAATCTTCTCCAAAATTGTAGGCACGCTCAAAGTAATAATTGCTTTCCTCGTACTTTCCCAGAAGCGAAAGTATCAACCCGTTGTTGACGAAGTAAAGAAATTGTTTTTTGCCGGCGCCCTCGGATGGCTTCTCCTGAAGCGTCCTCAAGGCCTTGTTAAGATCTCCTCGCTCGAAATCTTGGTTGAAAACAAGATTCGAACGATAATAGGTAGCACACGAACCAACCAGGGCCACACCGATGCAGGAAAGCAATAATCGTTGTAACCCGGGGTGCTTCATTCCGCGAAACGGGAATCCCGTTAGTTTTTAACGTACTTCTTGATTTCTTCCTGCCCATACCATACCCGCTTGTTGCTCTCCATGTCGGTGAGGTAAAGCGTTGTCACGTAATTGACAACCCGCTGCTTCTCGTACACATCGGACTCCGAAGTCATCTCGCCAAAAAGCATCAGGTTTGCGCCTGTCTCCATGCCCCACTGAGCGACGGTCGAGGGCTTCGCAAAATCCCGTTGGTTAACTCGTTCTACCCTGAGCTTTTCTCGAAACGCGCCAGACTCCACGACTTCAGCGGTGCCGGAATTGAACAAGGCCAACTCAATGCGCTTGATGTAATTCTCTGTGTCGATGTGTTCGCTGGTTCTGTTTCTTACCAAGCCTACAATGATCGAAGGCTTCTTGCCGAGCTGGGTTGTATACTCCTTAAATTTCTCGCTGTTCAGCAGGTTGGCGATCATTCCTGTGGCAACTTGACGAGAGTCAGCATCATTCCATCGGCCGCTCAGGTCTATGGTTTGTCCGGGATCAACACGGGTAACCGAGCGAGCGCACGACATAAGTACGACGGCTAGGAGGAGGATGCGGAACGGCTTCATGCTAATTTCTGAACACAGAACAAAATCCCTGCCAGCCAGTATTAAAGGCCTTTGAGCTGATGTATGATGGCCTTCGGCTCGGCAGCTGAAAACACGAAGTGCCCGGCTACCAACACATCGGCACCAGCCTCCAGCAAAGGCTTCGCATTCGACTGGTTCACACCTCCGTCAATTTCAATGAGGGCACTTGAACCTGAAGAGATGATCAACTTCTTTAATTCCTTGATTTTCTGATAGGTAGCCTCAATAAATTTCTGCCCTCCAAAACCCGGATTTACCGACATGACACACACCAAGTCAATGTCTTTGATGATGCACTCAAGTTGGCTTACTGCAGTATGCGGATTCAGGGCCACGCCAGCCTTCACACCCAATTGCTTGATCTGCTGAATATTGCGGTGCAGGTGAGGACAGGCCTCTATGTGCACAGAAATAGTAGCTGCTCCCGCTTTCTGAAAGGCCTCAACAAAGCGCTCCGGTTGAACGATCATCAAGTGTACATCCATCGGCTTACGTGCATGTCGCTTGACGGCTTCTACGACCGGCAGACCCATAGAAAGGTTCGGAACGAAGACCCCATCCATGATGTCAATATGAATCCAATCTGCCTCGCTTTCATTGATCATGGTAATCTCCCTTTGCAGATTCGCAAAGTCGGAGGCCAGAATTGAGGGGGCAATGATGGGCTTCATAGAATGACCCTGCAAAAATAGCACATTAAATTTTCACAAAGCGAAAACTTACGGTAGTGTAGCCTACGACCATCCGCACCACATATACCCCGGGGTTAAGCATCGATATGTCAATGGGTAAGGGGTTAGTTGCCCATGAGACCTGATGGCTGCCATCCCAAATAACTTTCCCCAGATGATCATTAATAACAATATCAACGACGTCCCAAGCGATAGGTATGGACAGCCACAAGGTCGACGTTGCCGGATTGGGATATGCTTTAAGTCCATCACCTCCATTGCTCTTGAGAAAGTTTCTTACCGCCATATAACTCGGTATGCCAAACCCAATCAAGTTGTCCGGACTCAGCCACTGGGTTGCAGACTCTTTAATCGCTTCGACAAGGTCCTTTGGTTTAACATCCGGGAAAGTCTGAATCAAGCCAGCGACAAGACTGGTAACCAAAGGGGCTGAAAAGGATGTTCCATCAGCTGTACCCGTTGCACCGGAAGGTCTGATCACACAAACTCCAACACCAAGCCCCGCTACATCAGGCTTGGTGCGTCCGTCTGCCGTTGGACCGATCGAACTAAAACTGGCTTTATTGCCAGAACTAGTGATAGCACCCACAGAAAGGATGTCACTCACATCGGCAGGAAATGTGATAAATTGCCATGGTGCATTACCCTCATTGCCAGCGCTGGTCACCACAATAATTCCGCGGTCACGTGCAAATCCCGCAGCCCGGGATACAATCGCCGCAGTGCCGTTCAAGTCAGCAATGGCGTAATCCATGACAGGGTCATCAAACTCGCTGTATCCCACCGAACATTGGATGATATCGGCTCCCGCACTGTCCGCGCGCTCGGCAGCGAACAACCAATTGTACTCCTCAATCCGGTATTCAGTTAGGTCATCCTCAGTTACAAAAAGCAAGTATTCAGCTTTCGTTGCCCCTCCATCAAATGATGTTGTTTGCGCCGCAATGGTTGAGAAAACCAATGTACCATGATCATCAAACTGATATACGTTGGTCGAATTGGTTATGAAGTCCGTAGTCAATTTTATTTGGTTGCCGTCGCGAATACCTTGGAACGGGGCAGCGCTCTCAACACCGGGAAATCCACTATCCAAAATAGCAATCATAACGCCGTCGCCACGGTACCCATCACGGTGCATGCTGTCAATTCCAAGCATATGTAGTTGATCATCGGTGGAACCCCC
>JANNAZ010000201.1:0-2033 GCA_031384895.1 Cyclobacteriaceae bacterium
TCCAACAGCTCAGAAGTCCGCGGCGTTCTTGTCGGCGCAAGTGAGGCGAACCGAAGCCACCGTGCTCGAACGCGAGGGGCAGCCATATGAAGCCGCGCAGGGATTCATCGCGGCAGCGGCGCTCTTCGCGCGGGCAACGCCTGACACGCAGCCAGCCCCTCTGAAATCCAGCAAGGCTGCAAGCGGCGCCGGGCCGGCGGCGGCGCCCGTAGCGATGACCCCGGTCGCGGCGCCACCGACGGTGCCTGCACCGGTCACGGTGACCGCTCAGCCGCCTGTGTCTGCGCCCGTCGCGGTGACTGCTCCGCCGACGGCCGCGCCGGTCAATCCAGCTCCGGCCCCAGGTCCCGCCCCGGCTCCAGCCACGGCGCCAACGCCTCCTCCGGCCATCCCGACCGCGGCGCCGGTAGACGCCGCAACCATCGACACGACCGCCATCCGCGAGGCCCTCAACCAGTACATCGCAGGATACGAGCGCCTCGATGTCGCCGCCATCAGGCGCATCTTCCCTGGCGCGCCAGCGACCCTCGACCTGAGCAATGTCCGCAGCTACAGGCTCGCCCTCGACAACGTGGAGATCGCGGTGCAGGGTGAGCGGGCAACGGTCACGGCCATTCGGCGCGTGAGAGCGGAGATGAAGGATGGTTCAAGGCAGGAGCCGACGCGATCGACGGAGTTCGCCATGCGGCGGGCCGGCAGCGGCTGGGTCATCGAGCGCGTTCGGTAGAGCATCAGACGCCCGCGGCCCTGGCGTCGCCCCACCGCGACAATGCGATCGCCTAGAACGTGTAGTCGAATCCGATGACCGGCGTAAACCGGGCGGTGAGCCCCGCGTTGTTCAACGCAATCAGGATATTGGCGTTAATCAGGAGAGTCTTCTTCACGTTGAATTTGCCCCCAACCGCCAGGATTACATGATTGAGGGCACCTTCGAGAATGCCGCCGCCTGAGGGGATCCTCGGGGCGTACTCCTTAAATGTGGTGGAGCCGACGACGCCGCTGGCACTCCGGTAGCTATGTGCGACGTTCGAGAGCTGAAGCCCCTGTGCGTCAATCAGTGAGCGACCTACCAGGTCGGCCGACAAGGTCATCGCGGGCGACGCCACGAATTCGGTCCCGATCTTGTAGTTGACTTCGTTCGAAAGACTGGCGACATCCGAATCGCCAGCTGTCGAGAACCCGACGTTGAAGTGCGGCCCAAGCCGCCCTTGCGACGCCGAGCCAATCAGCGTGAACGTGGCCGCGGTCGCTCCGGTGCCAAGTAGCTCCTCGGAATCTCCAGATGGCAGTCTCACGTCGATGCCGGCCGCCAGCCCGCCGCCCGGCCGCGATGCAAAGCGGTACTTGGCGCGCAGCAGCACGTCGCCGATTCCGCTGGCGTCACCCGAATCGGACAACGTCTGGGTCACCGCGTTTCCCGGGAACGCGTGGATGGTCGACGTGTCACCGGTCGCAAGGCGCAGAACGGTGGCGTCGATGCTCGCGTCCATGCTGACGCGCACGATGGGAACAGCCACCGCAAGGTCGAGCGCGTCGGTGACGCCGTAGCTGGCAAACAGCGTCGTCGTCGCACTGGTGAGATCCAGCTTGAGCGCCGCCTGCACCAGATCACCCTCGAAGAACGCATCGCCGGGCACGTTCTCGTGCTCCAGGTAGAACTTGATGTCGCCACTGTCGAGTTTGGCGCCTTCAAAGGAGCTGTACCTCGAGTACTGGAAGTTCGAGCCGAACGTCAGTTTCTTCCGGCCGTTGGTCAACGCGCGATCGGCAAAGGCCGGACCAAAGCTGTTGGTCGCACGCTGAAACGTGCCGCTTGCCGCATCAAAGGTGAAGGCGAACCCGCCGGTCGGTGACCCAATCGGGAACGTCGCGATCTGGGCCACGATCTGCTGATTGAAGATGTAGGGGATCAGTGTCTGGTCAGCGCCGGGCACGAAGTGCGCCTCGTGCGTCAGGACTCCGGCCGGCGGCGGCGCCAGGCGGATATCGGCCTGAATGAGATTGACGAGCAGGAAAGACAGCGGTGTGTCCTG
>JANNAZ010000226.1:0-15728 GCA_031384895.1 Cyclobacteriaceae bacterium
CAGCCTCTGAAACTTTTCTTGGCTTGGACAACGGTTCAGCTCCGAGGGCTTTCCAGAAATTTTCCCAGCCAAGTTCTGCTGAGGCGCGCCTGACCATTTCAGCAACAAGCACAGCACAGCACGAGGAGTCGGCTCCTCCGCTGAGGCTGAGAACAAATCCCTTGGCCTTGCTTTTGCGGAGGTAATCAAAGAGAGCCAGCGATGCCGCTTGCGCAAATTCCTCGTTGCGATCCCAAACGTCCATAATGGGTAGGCGTTGTGACTGACTTCTGTCTTTGGTATCGACAGTGCATGTAAGGAGGTTGTACCGAAGGAACGAAAGCCTGCGGTTGACGGCCAGCAATGTTCCCTGCTGCCCGATCACGATGTCGCCGTCATAGATCATACGGCCCGCCTCATTGCCGAGGTGATTGACAAAAAGATAGACACAGTTAAACAGGGCCGATCCGTCGATTACCACATCCTTTTCACGAGCTGAACTTTTGCCCATCGCAAAGTGACTTGCGCTGGGATTCATGATCAACTCCACGCTGCGCTTTCGAAGGGTGTGACCTGGGCGATTTTTGCTCCAGGCGTCTTCGCAGATTTCAAATCCAAATGAAACCCCGTATGTCTCGTAGATCAAGTCACCCACCCGAACGGTATCCTCCCCAATAGCCATTTCTATAACTTTGCCAGAGGTCCAGGGTACAAACCACCGAGGTTCATAGTGTACACCCTCATTGGCCAGGTTTTGTTTCAGCGTGACTCCCAGTATTTTTCTATCGCGAATGACGCAAACTCCGTTGTATGTTTTCCCATGGATTCGGAGAGGAATGCCCACGCAGACTACCATGTCTGTGCAGTAGGAGGCAATCTGTTTTACTTTACTCCACGCGGTTGCTGAAAGCCAGTCGCTGAGAAATAAATCCTCACAGCCATAGCCGGTTACGCAGAGTTCGGGAAGGCAGAGGATTTGGACTTTGTTGGCTCGTGCGGTCTCGATCGCTGCCACGATATTTGACACGTTGTTACTCCAGTCCAGAGGTATCTGGTTGAGTGTTGCGCCGGCGATCGTGATTTTCGTCATTCGCGTAGGGGCTATTCGATGTTCAACTGCTGGCAGGTCTTATAGGCTGCATCTTGCTCTGCTCGTTTCTTGGTATACCCGTAGCCGATACCGCAGGGCTCATCGGCTACAAAAACCTGAATGGCAAACTCTTTCTGATTCTTGGCCTTCTTTGTTTCAATCAGTTCAAACCGTACTGTCTTGCCCTCCCGCTGGGTCCACTCTATAATTTTGCTTTTGTAATTCAGATTTGTGCTCACAACCACATCCAGGTTGAAATGTGGCTGGACCAGCTTATCTATTACAAATTTCTTGCAACGAAGGTAGCCTTTATCCAGGTACACAGCTCCGACAATAGCTTCGAGTGTATTGCCCAGCACTACGCGTTGCAGTTGGGCGTTCTTTTGATCAAACTGGACGATGTGATTGATCCCGATCTTCCGTGCCAGGAGGTTGAGTGAATCTCGATTGACGATCCGGGACCTGATTTCGGTCAGGAAGCCCTCGTCTTTAAATGGATATTTTTTGAAAAGGTAATCAGCGACTGCGGCGCCGAGGATGGCATCACCGAGGTATTCAAGTCGTTCGTTAGATTCCCGGAAGCCATTGTTTTCCTTGGACCGGCTGGTGTGAAGAATGGCAAGTTTATACAGCGAAAGGTTGGAGGGGGTAAATCCACCGATAGTCTCAATGGCCGTAATCAGCTTACGATCTTCTCTTTTTGAACTACGGTCGGGGAATTTCAGTAAGTTCCACACGTGGAGTCTTACGAATGTTTTTTGACAATAATCGATGCATTATGACCGCCAAAGCCGAATGTATTACTCAAGGCGTAATCGACATTCCGTTTCTGCGCTTTGTTGAACGTGAGGTTGAGGGATGAGTCGAGGCCTTCGTCGTCGGTGAAGTGATTAATTGTAGGTGGGATAATGCCGTCCCGGATGGCCATCAAACAGGCTATTACTTCGATCGCGCCGGCAGCTCCGAGGAGGTGTCCGGTCATCGACTTCGTCGAGCTGATGTTGAGCTTGCGGGCATGCTCTCCGAAAACGTGTTGGATAGCTTTTAATTCACCTATATCTCCAAGAGGAGTGGAAGTTCCATGCGTGTTAATATAATCAATATCAGATGGCTTAAGTCCGGCATCTGCCAGTGCATATCCCATCACTTTTGTGATCCCAGCACCTTCGGGATGTGGAGCTGTGATATGGTAGGCATCTCCCGACATTCCGCCTCCGATGATTTCTCCATAGATCTTTGCACCTCTGGCTTTCGCGTGCTCGTATTCTTCGAGGATGAGTGCACCGGCGCCTTCTCCCAGCACAAAGCCGTCGCGGTCTTTGTCATAAGGTCGTGACGCCGTTTCCGGTGAGTCATTTCGTTCTGACAATGCTTTCATGGCGTTGAAGCCGCCCACACCTGCTTCGCAGATGGCTGCCTCGGAACCACCGGTCACAAACATATCCGCTTTCCCCAGACGCAAGTGCGTGTAGGCATCATAGATAGCATGGGTCGATGTAGCACAGGCTGATACGACAGCATAGTTTGGTCCGCGAAATCCATACTTTATGGAAATGTGTCCCGCACTGATGTCTGGAATCATTTTTGGGATAAAGAAGGGATTGAATCGGGGTGTTCCATCTCCTTTAGCAAAACCCTTTACCTCTTCTTGAAAGGTGAGTAACCCGCCGATACCAGAGCCCCAGATGACGCCGACCCGATCGGGATCAATGGAATCCAGCAGCATCCCCGAATCCTTTATTGCTTCATCGGTGGCCACCATGGCATACTGAGTGGAAGGATCGAGTTTCCGCGATTCTTTTCGGTCCATGAATTTGCTCGGATCGTAGCCTTTTAGCTCGCATGCGAAACGTGTCTTAAACAATGCGCAATCAAACTTGGTGATAGGTACCGCACCGCTCCGTCCAGCCTTCAATCCTTCCCAAAATTCAGGAAGTGTATTTCCGACCGGAGTGAGTGCACCTATCCCAGTAACGACGACACGCTTCAAATCCATAAGTGGGTAGCCAGGAGAGCTCCTGGTTATTTCTTCGCGTTTTGCTCGAGGTAAGCGATGGCCTGACCTACGGTGGCAATGTTTTCGGCCTGATCGTCTGGAATCGAGATATTAAATTCTTTTTCGAATTCCATGATCAACTCGACCGTGTCCAGCGAATCAGCACCCAAATCATTGGTGAAACTTGCCTCAGGGGTAACCTCTGATTCTTCTACGCCTAGCTTGTCGATAATGATTTGCTTAACTTTTTGTGCGATGTCCGACATGTTTGTATGGTTTATGGGTATTTTAAAAATCTGCGCAAAGTAAGAGATTTGGGGCCATATTGTCAAACTTTTAAGTTTTCAACGGAATTACGCCATGGCAGCCAAAATCAGGAAAAAAAAGCTCAAAATTGAGTACTCCTTTGATTTTGAGCTACTCGGAATTAGTACTTCTTTAAAAGGATACAAACTTGCCTGGCATCTCAACAAGATTCTTAATGTGCGACTGGTGAAGAAAGAAAATTTGGTTATTCATCTTAAGAAGGGCAAAGTCGGGCATGATCATTATTCCTTTATTACGCCCCTCAACTGCCTCCATTTGTTTCGAAACAGGCCTTCTGACGCTGAAAACACCGTTTCGGTTCTATTGCCCGAATTCCCCCATTTCGATTATATCCTGATGACGCAAAGCGAGGAAAACCTGTCAGGCAATCGATTGCAGGAATACTTGCGGCAGGTTCCTTCCGTTGAATTGGCTGCTTTGATACCTTTGTCGGCTCTGAAATCAAAAGAGACATTTATTTTTTGATCCGTCAATCAGTGCGACACCGACTCGCTTCAATCGAACATGGAAAAAGTTTCTTACAATAAAACGAAAATTGTTGCCACCGTTGGCCCGGCGTCGAACTCAAAGGAAATGCTTCGAGCACTTGCCTATGAAGGCGTCGATGTGTTTCGGCTCAACTTCTCTCACGGCACACATGCAGATCATCAGAAGGTGATCAATTTCGTTCGGGAAATCAACGAGGAAATGGGAACGCATATTGCGCTTCTTCAGGACCTGCAGGGACCAAAAATTCGGGTGAACGAAGTGAAGGAGGGAACAATCCTTCAGCCACGCGCATCACTGATTATTACTCCCCGCGAACTTGTAGGCAATCACGAAATCGTCAGCACAAGCTATGGCAACCTGCACAAGGATGTAACGCCCGGTGATATGATCCTGATCGATGACGGGAAAATAGAGCTTAAGGTCACGGAAGTGCGCGAAGCCGATGTGGTGTGCGAAGTGATCTACGGCGGCCCGCTGAAATCCCGTAAAGGAATCAATCTTCCGAATTCTCGGGTGTCGGCACCATCGCTGACTGACAAGGACCTCAAAGACCTCGAGTTTGGTTTAAAGAATAACCTGGATTGGGTTGCGCTCTCCTTTGTTCGTAAAGCTCAGGATATCGATATTCTGAGGGGCATCATCGAGGAGCATAAGTCAACAACACGGATTATTGCCAAAATTGAGAAACCCGAAGCGTTAGAGAATATTGACGCGGTGCTTGCAGCAACCGATGCGGTGATGGTGGCCCGTGGCGACCTGGGAGTAGAAATCTGGTTGGAAGAAGTTCCGATGGTTCAGAAAATGCTTGTCGAGAAATGCAATAAGCTTGCCAAGCCGGTCATCGTTGCTACCCAGATGATGGAGAGCATGATTGAAAATCCACGTCCGACAAGAGCAGAAACCAACGACGTAGCCAACGCCGTCATGGATGGTGCCGATGCCCTCATGCTCTCCGCTGAGACCGCAGCTGGACGTTACCCAATAGAGGTAATACGAAGTATGGTGCGAACTATTGGCTCCGTTGAAAAACAAGCCAATATCTATTACCGCTTTCGCGAAGTAGATCCCCATTCTCCCATCTTCATGAACGACAGCCTTGTGCTAGCCGCCTGCAAGCTCGCCAAGGAAATTAATGCAAAAGCCATTGTGGGGATGACGGCGAGCGGGTATTCTGCATTCAAGTCTTCCTCTCACCGGCCGAATACCAACATCTTTGTCTTCACAAGCAACAAGTCTATCCTCAACACCATGAACTTGGTGTGGGCCACGCGCGCCTATTACTATGAGAAGCAAACCTCTACGGACGAGACTATAGCCGATGTGCAGGCCATTCTCAAACGTGATGGGCATGTGAAAACGGGAGATGTATTCATCACACTCGCCAGCATGCCGATCCATGAGCGGAACAGGACGAATATGATGAAGGTGAATGTTGTTGATTAAGTCGAAGGTCTAAGGTCTAAAGTCTTTTTTACTTATTGCCTCCTGCCTCCTGACTCCTGACTCCTGACTCCTAACTCCTAACTCCTAACTTTTCCCTCCCCAAGGCGCTACCAGCATCACCTCTTCACGTTCTACGACAACGGCCCCGGCGGGATCACCCTTTCTTTTCCTTACATACTTGGCAGAAGTCATGGCGACAGGGCATAGCGATTCGTTCTTTCGTTTGGAGTGGAAGGCGGCCAGCGACGCAGCCCGCTCGATAACCTCTTTTGGGAATGGCTTTCCAGCCTGGTGTTTGATGACCACGTGTGAACCCGCTACATCTTTGGCGTGCAGCCACAGATCTTCTTTGTACGCGTAGTGCAAGGTCAGTTCATCATTCGCCTTTGCATTTTTCCCCACCCAGATCCGGAACCCGGAAATCTCATGCTCGTGGTAGGGGACGGTTTGCTTCCGTTCTTTCTCTTTTGCCTGGCTGGAGAATGCTGTGCTGAACGGTTGCAATAGTGACCGGCTGGCAGCATTCAGAATTTCGCTCTCCTGGTTTAGCCAGGTGGCCAATTCTTGTTCTTTCCTGGCCTTGGTTTCATTCAGCGTCCGCAGTTCGATCGTTCTGTTCTTTGATTTACGATAGAGAGCCTCTGCATTCTTCTGGGGTGAGAGCTCCTTTCTAAGTTTCACGATGACCTTTTTGCCTGGTTCATGGAAGTCATCGAGTGCGATGGATTCCGTCCCGGAACTGATCCGGTGCATATTCGCCATGATCAGGTCGGCCCACGTTTGGTAGTGCTGGTCCGAAGTCACCTCTTCCAGCCTTTTTTTTGTTTTCTCGAGGAAAGTATGGGTTTGTTTTATTTTTCCCCGAACCGCTGAAAGCAACCCTGCCTTTTCTTTGTCAAATGCTGAACGAGACTGATGCATCTGGAAGAACTCCGATATCGCTTCAAGTGGATTGGTAAACGTGTGCAGTGCATTTTGAAAAGGGAATAGCGTAAGTTGAAGTGATGTATGGTGTTGACGTAGGGCATACACAGGAGCAGCCAATAGATCCCGTGCCTTTTCAAAAAGTGTCCAGCGGCCGAGTAGGTCTTTTTCTGAAAAATTCTGTTGATTCAGATATTCCCATACCGTTTTTCCAAAGGTGAAATAAGTCGCCTCCATATCATGCTGATGAGCAGCAAAATTTTGGTTGCTCCAATCTATACTGCGGTCAAGTCCGGATAGCTTGAGTTCAAGATCCGCTTGGAAGTTGTTTCTAAAAACCGCCTTAACCTGTTGGCCTTCAAAGAGGATCACGTTTGCTTGCCTGCCGTGCATCTTGAACACAAGGGCGTACTGTTGCCCCAAAAGCACGGCCAGGCTGCGTTCGTTGTTGAATTGCCGAATGCCTTTCACGGGTTGGAGAATGATTTCCGGAAAGAGGTCGATGCTGTTTTTCTTGGCGCGATGGAAAATATCCGGGAATGACAGACACTGAAAATCAGGTAGAAGTGTGGCCTTGATGAAGAAGGAATGCGCTGTGTTATTCAGCTCCAGAACGAGTTCGTCTTTGTTCTGGCTGAAGCACGAAACAAGCGTGAATCCGCTTAGTGTTTTTTCAAGCTCGACTGAAAGTTGACGAAGGAAGTAATAGTTATTATGCACGGGCGATAACTTGGCCTAGTGATCAGAGGGTCACCGTAAGACCGTCGTAGGAAAGGGCAACGTCTTTTGGGAGGTCATCGCTTACGCTTTTCTGTAGTCCCATTTTATGACTGATGTGGGTAAAATAAGTTTTTCCGGCTCCAATTTTCTTCGCCATGGCCAGTGCCTCTTCCAGATTGAAATGAGAGATGTGTTTTTCCAGCTGTAGCGCATTTAGCACCAGAATCTTTGTGCCATGGAGCAATTGAAGTGTCGTTTCAGGTATTGTATTGGCATCCGTGATGTAACTGAAGTCCCCAATGCGGAAACCCAGCACCGGGAGTTTGAAGTGAAGGACAGGCAGCGGGGTTACCAACGTTTGGGCAATATGAAAAGGTTGCCCGTCAAGGGGAATGAGGTTGAGGCGGGGAATGCCAGGGTATCGATGTGGTTCAAATGCATACGCATATTCGGTGGTCACCTGTTCCAGGACGTAAGGCAATCCGTATACCGGCATATCGATTCCTTGCAGAAAATTATAGGCACGCACATCGTCTAGCCCGGCGGTATGATCCTTGTGGCTGTGGGTAAAAATCACGGCGTCCAGCCTCCGGATATCTTCCCGTAACATCTGTTGCCGGAAATCGGGGCCCGTGTCGATGACCAGGCTTTGACCTTCAATTTCCACATGTACCGAAGACCGAAGGCGCTTGTCGCGGTAGTCCAACGAGCGACAAACCTCGCATGTGCACCCGATGACAGGTACGCCTTGGGAAGTGCCGGTGCCGAGGAACGTTATTTTCAAGTAGGGGAGCTCACTTCTTCGTGCCGCAATTCTTCATATAGTTTCAGACTCTTCTCGCTAAACCGGTGAGTGTCCAGGGCAACATTCCTCAGGATTTCAAGCAGGATGTTGATCTTGCCCTCGGTGGTGAAGAATTTATTGACAATCATTATTTTTTGATCACGGAGCAGGCAGTAACCGGATTTGAAGTTCCCTTTCTCATACCGGAGGAAATAGTCCGACTCGGCGATCAGGTCTTCCATCTTTACCAGAAACTGATTGGTGTACTTTATCATTCGTAGTGGCGAATTTATTCCGCAATCTATAAAAAAGTACCTTGTTGCGTGTCGCGAAGGGATAGTAAATTCGCGGCTGGACGTATGAACCGCCGGAAACTCATTGTATTGGTTGGACCTACTGCCGTTGGCAAGACGGGGGTGGCCATTCGCCTTGCAGAACACTTCCGTACCGAGGTGGTTTCGGCGGACTCGCGGCAGGCGTTTCGGGAAATGGAGATCGGGACGGCCAAACCATCTGCCGCAGAATTAGCGCTGGTGCCGCATCATCTCATCAACAGCCGGTCCATCAGGGATGGGTATGATGCCGGGACGTACGGGTTTGAGGCACGAACCATTATTGATCAGCTTTTTGAAAAACATCCTGTTTTAGTTCTGTGTGGTGGGTCGGGGCTTTATATAAAAGCAGTGCTGGAAGGGTTCGACGATTTACCTGCGGTAACCGAAGAGACTCGGAAAGCCGTGGTAGTGGACTATGCGGAGCATGGACTCGCCTGGCTTCAGGAAGAGGTTCAGAGATTTGATCCTGACTACTTCGATGTTGTTGACCGGCAAAACCCGCAGCGGCTTATGCGCGCCCTGGAGATTTGCCGAAGCACTGGAAAGCCTTTTTCTGGATTTCATAAAAGAGAGCGTGTTGCATTGCCTTTTGACGTTGTCAAGATCGGATTGACGCTGGATCGGGAGATTTTATACCAACGGATTGATCAGCGGATGGATGACATGGTTGCGCAAGGCCTCATGGAGGAGGCCAAGCGACTGTTTCCCTTACGCCAACTTCCGGCCTTGCAGACCGTTGGTTATCAGGAAATCTTTGACTTTCTCGATGGAAAATATGACCGCGATGAGGCCATACGTTTGCTGAAGCGGAATACGCGCCACTATGCTAAACGTCAATATACGTGGTTCGGAAAAGACCCGGAGATCGCTTGGTTCAGTCCAAGTGATTGGTCTGGGATTTTGGCCGCTTGTGAATCGCACATGACGGTATGAAGCGTCGAACCTTCATATCAACCGTTGGGTGGGTGACCGTATCCATGACGGGACTGTCCACCATTTCATTTTCTAAATCTTCCGCGGCGACAGAATTGGCTACCGTAATTCGAGGTGGTCGATGCTATTACCGAGATCAATGGCAAATACTGGATATTGGAATTGACTCTCTGGGAAAGCTGGTGATTGGTGAGGCTGGAGCATTAACAGGAAAAGAAATCATTCACGCAGAAGACCGGATCGTATCGCCCGGATTTATTGATATCCTCACCGACAACACAGCGAACCCGCAGCGGACGTATTCCATCGTGGAGAAGTATAAAGTTACAGACGGGGTCACAACCGCCCTTCAGATGCATGGTGGTTCAGGAGAGACAGCGACGCACTACCGGACGTTTGGAGCCAAGCCGCACCTGATTAATTATGGAGTTTCTACTGCAGTGATGCGCGTGCGCAATTCCACACGAAGTTTATCCGAACGGAAGAGAAAAGTGGAGCAATGCCTTGCTGAAGGAGCTCTTGGGGTTTCACACAGCATGGAGTACCAGCCAACGCCTTACGACGAAGTGCTAGCCTATGCGAAGCTGGCAAAGCAATACGATCGGCCCCTCTTTCTTCACCTGCGCTATTCTTCCGAAGGGCAGGAGTTGGAGGGTGTCGACGAGGCGGTTCAACTGGCGAAGGAAAGTGGAGCGCGCGTCCACATCGATCACCTTCATTCTACCGGTGGCACTTTTCATATGGCAGTTGCACTTGAAAAAATTCGTAAGGCTAACGCGGATGGGCAAGAAATCACTTGTTGCGTATATCCTTACTCGTATTGGGCAACCTACTTGCATTCGACACGGTTTGATGCAGGCTGGCAGGAGCGCTACAACCTGACCTACAATGATCTTCAATTGGTGGGAACAGGGGAGCGGCTTACCAAAGAGAGCTTTGCCAAGTACCGGGCAATGAAAAAACTTGCTGCTGTTCCATCGGGCACAATGCCCCTTGCTCGGACTGTTGATCTGGCCTTGCGGGAAGATTTTTGTATGATCGGGTCAGACGGTGGGATAGAATATGCAGCGAACGCAAATTCACATCCCCGTGGCGCCGGATGTTTTGCCACAGCGTTGCGGCATGGGATCGATCTCGGCATACCCATGGAGGTGATGATGACGAAAATGACGGCGGGACCAAGGAAGCTACTTCGGCCAATTCTGAATGATCGTGGTGTGCTGGAGAACGGAGCATGGGCTGATCTTACCATCTTCGATCCTTCAGTGTTCAATGGAGCAGCAACCGTCAGCAACCCGAACCAGTTCTCAAAGGGTATAGAAATGGTTTTCGTGAATGGGGGATTGGCTTACCAGAATGGGAAATTGGGAACAAATAATGGAGTTGGGATCAAATATTAACACCTCAGCACTTCAACACTTTAACACCTCAACACTTCTTCCTGTTTACTTACCTTAGCAAAATGCCCTTGACCTCCAGCAATCAGCAGCCAGTAACCAGCGACAAGCGATCCGGAATCTTGGGTAGCCACGAGAAGAAGGTTCTGATTGTAAGCTACTACTGGCCCCCCTCTGGCGGCAGTGGTGTCCAGCGGTGGCTGAAGTTTGTAAAATACCTCCCTTCCTTTGGATGGCAGCCGTTTGTGTTTACGCCTGAGAATCCATCGTTTGAGATTCGTGATGATACGTTGATGAAGGACGTTCCGACCGAAGCTGAAGTTATCCGCTTTCCCATCTGGGAACCCTACGGGCTCTTCCGGAGTATTTCGACCCTGATGGGAAAGAAGAAGGCCAAACAAACAGACCTGGTTACCACTGGCAAGCGTAGCCTTTTTCAATCGATCACAGCCTGGGTGCGCGGCAATCTCCTCGTTCCTGATGCGCGCATTTTTTGGGTGAAGCCTTCGGTTGAATTTCTATCGGACTTCCTGGTTTCAAATGACATTACCACTATCGTGACCACCGGTCCACCTCACAGTTTGCATTTGATTGGTTTACAACTCAAGAAAAAGAACCCTTCCTTGCGCTGGATCGCTGACATGCGCGACCCCTGGAGTGAATGGGATTTCTTGGATACGCTTTCATTGACTGGGTGGGCACGACGGAAGCATCAGCGAATGGAGCGAGAGGTGCTTCAGAAAGCGGATCAAGTGATTACCATTGCCCCGTTCCACGTAGATCGATTTGAGAAGTTGGGCGGCCGAAAGGTGGAGTTGATTACCAATGGTTTTGATGAAGATGATTTTGCCAACATTCAGCATACCCGGACAGACAAATTCACTGTGCGCCATATCGGTATGGTCGATGAGCTCCGCGACCCCCGTCCATTCATGGAAGCGGTGAAGCAACTTATTACCGAGGAACCATCGGGTAAGGACGCCCTGGTCATTGAGTTTATCGGATCTGTTAATACAGCCTTCAGGGATTTCGTAGCTGCCGATGCACAGCTTTCCTCCCTTACTTCTTTCCGGGAGCCCATGCCACATGGTGAGTTGGTTAAGCTTTATGGAGAGACGGATGTTCAGTTATTGATCCTGGCTCATACCGTGTTGGCAGAAGGCAACTTGCCTGGGAAATTCTTTGAGTATCTGGCGAGCGGAAATTTTATTCTGGGGGTCGGTCCGGCAGGAGGTGATGCCGCCCGCATCTTGGATGAGACAAACGCAGGCACAATGATTGAGCGTACACGGATTGGAGCCATCAAGGATCTACTCCGTGCGCGATTGTCGCTATGGCAAAAGAATTCAGTGGATGCTAGCCGTGATGTAAATGCGTTCAGTCGACGGGAACTGACCCGAAAAATGGCGCTGCTACTTGATAATTTGCGGGATTAGGCCTAGTACCTGGAACCCAGCGCCCAAGTCGTTGTGGCCATTTGGTTACTTTTAAATATTGCGGTGAATTAAACCCGCGTGGATTATAAGAGTCTAAGAAAAATATCAACTAATCACAACATGAAAAGGATATTAGGATTTACTGTATTGTCGTTGATTTGGCTGGGTTGTAACAGCGATAGCCCCAAGAGCCGATTGGAAGTTAGTCTCACGGATTCACCAGGTGATTATGAAGAAATAAATATTGACGTTCAGGGAGTTGAGGTTCATCGATCAGCGGGGAATCAAAATTCAGGCTGGATGGTATTGGATATCAATGAAGGGGTTTATAACATTCTTGAACTTACAAATGGTCTCGATACCCTCTTGGGTGCCATTGATTTGCCTTCCGGAAGGGTGTCACAGATTCGTCTGATCCTGGGAAGCAACAACACCCTCAAGGTAGCCGGCGAGTTAAAGCCACTATCCACACCAAGCGGCCAGCAGTCTGGACTTAAGTTGAATCTTCAGGCTGATCTTACCGGAGGGATTACATACCGGATCACTCTTGATTTTGACGCGGCTCGTTCGATTGTAGCCAAGGGCAATGGCGATTATAGCCTGAAGCCGGTGATACGTGCTCTGTCAGAAGCAACCAGCGGAGCTATCAAAGGAGAAATTGCTCCTATTGACGCAACACCAGCAGTATTTGCCATTAGTGGTGTGGATACGGTTGCTACTGCCTTCCCGGATTCAACAGGACATTTCTTGCTGCACGCAATTCCACCAGGTACCTACAAGGTAACTTTTGTCCCCAAGACGGGTTATTTGCCTCAACAGAAGGCCGACGTCGGAGTAACTATTGGCAATGTAACCGACATGGGATTAATTCAGATTCTTCAATAAGGGTTATCAAATCTATTAACGAGCCTCCGGTCCATAGCCGGAGGTTTTTGGTTGTTCCAAGTTTCTCTATCGAGATCAACGATCATTGCTACTTGATATGAACCTGTATCCTGTAACCTGCCTTCTGTTTGCTCCCTACTGCTCCCTCAAACAATTCACCGGATTCACATTTGCCGCACGAATCGCTTGAGAAGCGACAGTTAGCCACGCAATAACAAGAGCAAGTACCCCTGCCAGTACAAAGTATCCGATTCCAAGGTCGATGTGAAATGCAAACCGTGCCAGCCATTGCTTCAGCAGCCAGAAGCTCATGGGGAGCCCCAGGCCGATGGATAGTAATACCATGCGCGTGAAATCTCCGGAAAGCAACAAGACAATGTTAGTGGAAGAAGATCCCATCGCTTTGCGGATTCCGATTTCTTTAAGTCTTCGTTCGGCGGTGAATGTTGCCAGGCCAAACAACCCGAGACAGGAGATCAAGACCGCCATCGTTGCAAAATAGAAGGAGAGGGATGCGACACGTTGTTCGGCGGCGTATAACTGTGCATACTCTTGATCCTGGAATTGGTATTCAAAAGCAAAACCCGGATTGAAATTTCCGTAGAGTGTTTTCAATTGATCCAGGGCTTCTTTCTCCTTGCCTGCTTCCAGGCGTATCATGGCCGTGTAGGTATTGCGTGGGCTCAGCCGGAAGAACAACGGATTGACGACTTCATGGAGCGACTGAAAATGAAAGTCTTTGACAACGCCTATGATTTCGAGATCGTATTTCTGCCAAAGTTTAATAGTTTTTCCAACTGGGTTTTCCAGTCCCATAACGCGAATGGCGGCTTCGTTGAAGATGATCTTGGTGGTATCGGAAGAAAACTTGTCAGAGAAGCTTCTGCCTTCGGCCAATTCAACGTCCAAAGTTTCGAGTGTTCCGTAATTGACGGCAACGTTTTCAAAGAGAATATTCGCTTTAGGATCTTTTCCTTCCCAGACCAGGCCACTGGTATTGTTGTTTCTCCCTAGCAACGTGTTGCTGATGCTGGCGGCACTTGCCACTCCGGGTATTCGCCGGACTTCAGTGAGGAATGTCTCTCGCGTATCAACCAGCTTACCCTCGAGATACACTTGAATGAGGTGCTCTTTGGAGTAACCCAGGTTCTTGTTCTGCACAAATTCGATTTGCTGATAGATGACGAGTACCGATACAATCAAGATCACCGATAGAAAAAACTGGAAGACCACCAGTCCTTTCCGCGCCCACAATTCTCCGATGGAACCACTTACCGCGCCCTTCAAGACTGCGGCCGGTTTGAACCCCGAGAGGTAGAAGGCCGGATAGCTACCGGCAATGATTCCGGTGAACAGGGTAATGCTTGTTGCCCACAGTAGCAATTCCGAATCAAGGAGGGACAACACAATCTTCTTATCAGTGATAGTATTGAATTGCGGTAGAAATAGGGACACGACCAGTAGCGCAATCAAAACCGAAAATAATGTTAATATCAGTGACTCGGCCAGGTATTGAGCAATCAGGGAATGCCGCTGCGCGCCTACTGATTTCTTGATACCCACTTCTTTGGCTTTACGCGAAGCACGGGCCGTAGAGAGGTTCATGAAATTGATGCATGCAATCAGCAGGATGAAGATGGCAATGATTGAAAAGAGCTGCACGTATTCAATGCGCCCACCAGACGGAACACCGTTTTCAAACTGACCATGGAGATATCGGTCAGAATACTTTTGTGTGAAGAGGAGGGTTTCAGAATCATCATTCTTAATTTGAATCAGGTTCTCGATCTTTTTGGAAAATGCTCGTACATCGCTGCCCTCGTGCAAGATGACAAAAGTAGAAGGACCGTTGTTATCCCACTCGAGGACCCAGTCATTTTCCGTTTTGAACTCCTCAAAGGAGAGTACAAATTCGAATTGTATAGAAGAAGCGGTCGGCAGATCTTCAAAGACTCCTGAAACCGCAAAGCTCTTGTTGTGCTGCAATTCAACAATCTTCCCTACGGCATCTTCGTCTGCACCGAAAAGCTTTTTCGCCAGTGACCGGGAGACGACGATGGAACTTTTATCTTTCAACACCTGGTCAGGATTGCCATGGAGCAAGGGATAGGAAAAAATATTGAAATAGTCGGCTCCAACGTAGTAGCCGTCTGCCTTCACGTTGTGGTCCTTTATCGATAGGTTGAAAGAATTCACCCAGGTCGTTGTTGCGGCGTATTCGACTTCCGGAAATTCCGCCTTAAGGGTCTCCGCCAGGATGCCGGGTGTAGAGGTGGTAGTCATTAGCCCATCGGCATATTTCTGATGCTCCATGACCTGGAAGAGCCTGGTATCCTTCTCATGGAATTTATTCATGTTGAGCTCATCCCGCACCCAGAGGTAGATGAGGAGCGTGCAGGCCAGTCCTGCAGAAAGCCCGATCAGGTTGATGAGGAAATAGCTCTTGGCACGGAGGAAATTGCGGTAGATGAGGAGGAGGGAATGCTGGATCATTCGTGATTCGATTGGTAAAGTGAAGGACTGGTGGGGGCACGGAAAGGTTGCGCGCTCTCATAGGCCTTTACTTGCCAGGCACCTGATGGTTACACCTTGATTTGTATTTATTTGATGTGGTGCATCCTTATTCCTTACCACTTCTGATATGCAACACCCGGTTCGCCAAATCATTCGCTTCCGGTGACAACCTCAATCCCAATACCAGTGCTGAAAAGATTCCTCCAATTAAGAGGGAACGGATTGCCATGTCTAGGAGAACAACCTCCATTCTCGGTAGCAGCATGGAAGCCGTCCACGCCACAGCACCGATGCCCAAAACCTTTATGAAGCTGATTGTAAAAGGCTGCAGCCCCATCTTGGCCCAGATGAAGATATACTTCACCGAATTAAAAATTACCATTGTTATGGCTGCGCCCATGGCAGCTCCTTCGATTCCATAGCGGGGGATGAGGAGATTATTTGCGATAATGATTACGGCTGCCAATACGACGATC
>JANNAZ010000210.1:0-18312 GCA_031384895.1 Cyclobacteriaceae bacterium
CTCGTGATGTCACCCCAGAGGCCACGGTGGCAGTCTGCCACAAGATGATGCCCGGACTTGGGGAGCTCATGCGGGCAGAAAGCCTCAAATACGTGCCTACGGCCATTCTTTCGCGGCAAACGGCAGGGATCCGCAACAAAACCCTTATCGTAAACCTGCCCGGAAAACCCAAATCCATCCGGCAATGCCTGGACGCGATTTTTCCGGCAATCCCATATTGCTTAGATTTGCTGGGAGGGCCCTACCTGGAATGCAATGAATTGGTTATAAAAGCGTTCCGACCCCCTACTCAATAAGGAATAGAATATGGCGAAGATTAAGTATTACTACGATACCGAATCGTGTAAGTATGTCCGTGTTCAGACCAAGACGGGGGATGTCTTTTTGAACATCCTCGGCGTTGTGTCCCTCACCTTGTCCATGGCCGTAGGCCTCCTGATGCTTTATAGCAACTACTTCGAATCACCGAAGGAACTCATGCTGAAAAATGAAGTCAAGGAGATGGAATTTTATTTCGAGGACTTGAGCCAAAAAGTTGAAAATCTGGACAAGATTCTGGCTGCCATGAGCTATCGCGATGACAATATCTATCGGGTGGTATTAGGCTCAGAGCCGATCGACAAGTCTATCCGCGAAGCTGGCGTAGGCGGTTCCGAGCGATATTCAGACATCCTGACCAAGGACATCGATCACGAAGATGTTATTGTCAAACTCAATGAATCCGTGGACAAACTCCGCCGTAGAGTGTACATCGAGTCCAAGTCGCATGATGAGATCATTCAATTGGCAGACAACAAAGAAAAACTTTTCGCAGCTATCCCTGCCATTCAGCCGGTGCCCAAAAAACAAACCGTGGTACTTGCCTCCGGCTATGGCATACGGATTCATCCGATTTATAAGGTAAGAAAAATGCACCACGGCATAGACTTCGCCGCACCGATTGGAACCCCAATCTATGCCACTGCCGATGGTATGGTGGACAATCTGGAAATCAGTTTTACCGGCTATGGCAAAAAGGTTGAGATTGATCACGGCTTCGGCTACCGAACACGCTATGCGCACATGCACATGTTTGTTGTCCGTAACGGGCAGCACGTTAAGCGCGGCGACCTCATCGGATATGTTGGCGACACGGGCTTGTCCACTGCACCGCATTTACACTATGAGGTGTTCATCAATGGCGCTCAGGTGAACCCGATCCACTACTTCTTCAACGACCTCAATCCAGCCGAATACGCGAAGATCATCGAACTGGCTTCTATCGAAAATCAAAGTCTCGGTATGTAGGGTGGCAAGAAAACTGCCAGCCTAAGATTTCAAATCATAAATACTCTTTTCCAAGTTCAGTCGCATAGTCATACCTTAGCAGGAAAGAACTACGTATGCGATTGGGCGGGCTGATTACCGTTTTCTTTTTTGTTGGCGTTTATGCCTATGGTCAGGGCTGCAGCGATGCGGGGTTCTGTACGATGGGTGCAATGAAACCCGACCAGGCATACAATAAGCGGGCTAAACTCAAACTCAGGACCATGGATCTGAGTTTCTACCGCGGAACAACGACCCTCACCCCCATCATCTTCGTAGCCAACCTGGATCTTAATTATAGTCTAGGTAACCGCAATACGTTCCAGGTCAAAATCCCGTATCAATGGGTACAGGGACAGTTGGCCAACACCTCTTCGATCGGGGATATCTCCTTGTGCTATACACGTAATCTCTATAGTTCGGATCGCTTTGATCTGAATGCGTCCGTGGGGGCAAAAATCCCCACAAACAACTCAAACATCGCGGCCGGGCCGAATCCACTGCCGATGTACTATCAGACTAGTCTGGGGACATACGACCTCATTGCCGGAATCTCGGTCATCAACAGGAAATGGCTTTTCGCCACAGGAATTCAAATACCCCTCAACCAAAATGGAAATCAGTTTGACTGGCACCGGTGGATTACTACGGACCCTGCCGAACAGGTTTACGTTCAGAAATATCCCAATTCAACAGATCTGCGGCGCGGAATTGATATCATGCTGCGGGTCGAGCGAAACTTCAGGCTGTCACGCTTTAACTTCTCGGTGGGGTTCCTACCAATCTACAGAATCAAAGCCGATGAAATCACAGACTTTCAAGGCGCCCGCACTTCAAAAGACGCCAAAGGAAATGTAGCGAAAGGACTCGCGCTATCCTGGATCGTGACAACCGGATACAATTTTAATGCGCGTTCCGGTGTCCGACTATTGGTAGGTCACAAAATGGTGCAACGCGAGTTTAGTCCAGACGGGCTCACCCGGTTATTCGTTTCCTCACTGACTTACTCGTACCGGTTCTAGATGAAGAAGGGCTCCCTTATACTCGTCATTCAACTTCTTTCACACCTGGGCTACGGACAGACATCCGTCATCTCTCAAATTGATTCCCTTGTTTCCGCGTCTGACTATGCTGGTGCCAAAGAAGTCATCGAACTGGCGGCTTCAAATTCAACAGGCGAAGACCAACACAGGTTGTACAACAAGCTCGCGGAAGTCGCAATTCTTCAAGGCAAGCTGGATGAAGCTGAGAAGACATTGAAGTCGTTGATAAGCGCACCTACGGCAGCCAATCCCTTTCTCCTGGCCGAAACCAAGACGAACCTCGGCTTTCTCTACCTCAACAAGGCACGAAACGACATTGCACTTACACACTTCCAGGAGGCCCTGGATCTGTATCAACAAGCGGGTCAGGCGAATTCAGTGGAAGCTGCGCGATGCCTCGCCAACCTGAGTCAGGTGTATGCAACGACCGGTAAGTTGAATCAGGCAGAAGAAAGTGGAGTCATGGCCATGCAGTTGCGGAAGCGACTCCGTGGAGAAACAAGCGAAGACATTGCCGCCTCATACAACGACCTGGGTTTGATCTACGCGCAAACGGATCCTGCGAAAGCCCTTGAATATTTCGAGATGGCGCTCGCGGTTTATGAAAAAATTCACGGTAAACAGCACCGAAAGATCGCCATTGCAAACAACAACATGGGCATTGCGTATCGGGAGCAGAAATTTTATGGCGAAGCCATTTTGAGTTTTGAAACCGCCGAAGCCATCTGGAACCGAATCTATCCGGAAGGACATCCCAATGAGGCGCTTGCTTTGGTCAACCTTGGGCTTACCTATGGCAAAATGGAGAATGTCAACGCTGCACTCGGATACTATGATCGCGCATTGGCGATGTATCGGAAGTCGTACGGCGAAAAACACTCGGACATATCCGCGGTACTGAACCAAATGGGTGTGATCCGGAAAGATCAAAGCAACTTTGCGGCAGCCTTGAGCAATTTTCAGGCAGCCCTCCTTGCCAATTCGCCCACCTTCTCAACGGATGCCCTGGAGACCAACCCGCACGCAACGGACTATTACAATGCGAAGGTGATGCTTTATTCACTCCGACTAAAGGCGGAGACTCTCGAAGCGCAATACCTTGAAAAAACGCTCCGGCTGGAAGACCTGAAACTAGCCCTGCGTACACTTCAGTCATGCGACACACTAATCGACAACATTCGGTTCAACAGCACAAACGAGAGTGACAAACTTGAAATAGGGTCTAGCGCAAATGACGTTTACGAAAGCGGAGTCCGCATCGCACATGCCATCAGTGAATCTACTATAGATCATAGACGGTATCAAAAACTCGCTTTCTATTTTGCAGAGAAAAGCAAATCTGCCGTCCTTCAGGAATCGATCGCCGATTCCGAAGCTAAATCCTTTGCGGGAATACCGATTGAAATGCTTGAAGAAGAGAATCAGCTCAAGGCCTCCATCGCATTGCTCGCTCAAAAACTATCGCAAAAACCGGGGCTAACGGAAGAAGCTGCCCTCCGTGAGAAACTGTTTACATCCAACCGGCAGTACCAAGGGTTTGTACGGCACCTGGAGACCGATTACCCCGACTACTTCAATCTAAAATTTAACCAAGCAACGCCTTCCATAGAAGACATTCAGAAACTGTTGGGCACAGGGCGGGCAGTTGTCAGTTATTTTATTTCGGAAAAAGGCCTCCGCCTCTACTCATTTGTTATTACCCAGAAGTCATTCCGCGTATACAACTCAACCCTCCCTGTCGACTTTGAACGACTCATAAAAGGTTTCACCAATGGTATCTACTACGTGGTACCAAACGTCTTCAAGGAGTCAGCAGAAAGACTATCAACCCTACTCCTTCGCGGTATCCCTTCGGTACCTGAGTTGATTGTAATCCCGTCCGGAAGACTTGGAACAGTTCCGTTCGAAGCGCTGACCTACGGGAAGATCAAAGCCGATGCTGATTTTGGCACGTACCCATACTTGGTAAATCGACAGGCCATCAGCTATGAGTTCTCTGCGGGTTTACTCCTTCAGAAATCTGCTCACCAGGCGGCTGCGGAAAACTCGTCCATCTTTCTTTGCGCACCAATCACCTTTCCGGAAAAAGACCGGCTGGCCGACTTGCCAGGAACCGAACAGGAGGTAAATTCAATTGCAACTCTTTTTACGGCCAACGCAAAGGTCGCCATAGGGACAGAGGCGAATGAATCCCTGATCAAATCCGGTTCGCTAGCCAACTATCGGTACCTCCACTTTGCTACCCACGGCATTGTTGACCAAACATCCCCCGAACTTTCCAGAATCTATTTACAGTCTACCGATACAGAAGATGGAAATGTATATTCCGGCGAGATCTTTAATCTTAAACTAAATGCCGATCTGGCGGTACTTTCTGCTTGTCAGACTGGCCTTGGAAAGTACGCTAAAGGCGAAGGAGTCATTGGGCTTTCACGTGCGCTGGTTTACGCCGGGGCACGGACTATCATGGTCTCCTACTGGAGTGTTGCTGATGAGTCTACTGCTGAATTGATGACCGACTTCTACCAAATTCTACTCCGGCAGGCCAGCCCAAACCCCAGGATGGCCCTTCAACAAGCCAAGCGAAACATGCTCAAAAAAGGGAAGTACGTTTCCCCCTATTTTTGGGCACCTTTTGTCCTGATTGGGTCATAAGAATGCACCCAAAAAGGTTTGGCAAAAGAGATAGAATGAGCTAGGCGGGAGGTTTTGGAGGGGAACTCTCCCGGCCCTTACAGTAGCGGGTGGTTTTGGCCACTCCTACTGTCTGGGTCAGGTACACAGTTGAACGCTATGGCAAAATAGATCTCACTGTGCTTTAGAGAACTTCAAAGTAGGTTGATCAGTTCCAATTTTCCTAAGAAAATCAAAAAACTTTGTTTTAGACGAAAAAATGGGCTTTTTAGGGGTTTAGACCATGATTGAGGACAACTATAAACAGCGGGGATTGCGCGGCAAATTAGTCGGGAAATTGCGCAAAAAAGGCATCCGGGATGAGGCTGTTTTGGCAGCCATTGGGAAAGTGCCCCGGCATGTGTTTTTTGATGATGCCCTGCTGGGGCATGCCTATCAGGACATGTCTTTTCCTATTTGGGAAGGGCAGACAATTTCCCAGCCCTATACGGTTGCCTTCCAGACAGAACTCCTCAATGTAAAGCCTGGAGACAAGGTACTGGAGATCGGAACCGGCTCCGGATACCAGGCTTGCGTCCTCCTTGAAATGGGTGCGAAAGTTTATACCATAGAGTACAACAAGACTCTCTATCAGAAGACCCGTGATTTCCTTCCCGCTATGGGATACCACCCCTACTTCTTTTTCGGGGATGGATCCAAGGGGCTTCCCGTACGCGCGCCCTACGACAAGATCATTGTTACGGCCGGGGCACCTGTAATTCCGGATGCCCTGGTGCACCAGTTGGCCAACGAGGGTGTGCTCGTTGTGCCTGTTGGCGGCCGCGACAAGCAGACGATGGTTCGAATTACAAAAAAGAATGGCGTGACGAAGAAAGAAGAATTTGATACGTTTGCATTTGTTCCGCTGCTGGGAAAAGAAGGATGGAAACCCTGAGCCGAACAATCAAAGCCCAAACCAGAATGAACCGAAAACAAAAATCACCCAAGGAGTCCTTCGTCAGCATGACGGAACTCGTGCTACCCAACGACACGAATACGCTGAACAACCTCATGGGCGGTCGCCTGATGCATTGGATGGATGTGGTATCCGCCATCGCCGGCCAAAAGCACTGCAATAGCATTGTGGTCACTGCCTCAGTTGACAATATTTCGTTTCGCACTCCGATTCACTTGGGAGACGTGGTTACCCTGAAGGCCCGCGTAACCAGGGCATTTAGCACTTCTGTCGAGATTAGAATTGATGTAGAGGCTGAAAACATCCCGGAGGGAAAGAAGGTGGCGAGTCATTCAGCCTACTTTACATTTGTTGCCGTTGATAAAGCGGGGCAGCCTGTTGAAGTACCTGAGCTGGTTCCAGAAACAGAAGAAGAGAGAGAGATGTTTGCCGGTGCCCTCAGAAGAAGGCAAGTCCGTCTCATTCTCTCCGGCCGAATGAAGCCTTCAGAAGCCAATGAATTGAAATCCCTATTCGACATTAAGAGCTGATGACTTATTCTCTCTTTGGAAGCACGTTTTCGGAAGAAGTGTACTCCGTGTCACCTGCGGTTGCAGTCATTGTCGATGTCCCATGGAACTCATTACCGGCCGAGTCAACCGAACTCCTCTCTAAAATCCTGGTCGCCATCAAGAGTACAACAGAAGGAGTCCGTATAATCTATCAGCCCAATCTCGACATGTCCTCATGGGCAGAACTGCCAACCCGGGTTATTGGTTTCGTGCAGCCGCCAGTGGGGATTGCCCTCTATGAGCGAATCGTGACCCCAACAACTGAAATGGTTATCTCTGAACCGCTATCCGTGTTGGTTGCCAGCGAACCTGCCAAGCGCAAGCTCTGGGCCGCTCTAAAGACCCTTTCACCTTCCTGAAATGCCTTTTTTGGTAATATTTTCGCTTGTTCTATATTTGCGGGACTTTTTTGATGCCCTGCAGACAGAAAGCCGAAAAACCGTAAACCTCATCGATAACTAATCATGCAAAATTTAGTCTACTACTTACCCTTCTTTGGTGTCCTTGGACTTCTCTATGTAGTCTGGAAAAGCGCTTGGGTCGCTAAACAGGACGCTGGAACTGACAAAATGAAACAGATTGCGAGCCACATCGCAGAAGGCGCCATGGCCTTCCTGAAGGCAGAATACAAAGTACTGGCCATTTTCGTCGTTTGCGTCGCCGCCCTATTGGCCTTCACGGCAAACAGCGAAACCTCATCTCCGCTCGTTGGAGTGTCCTTCATTCTAGGAGCGTTCAGTTCGGCTCTTGCCGGATACATTGGTATGCGCGTTGCCACGAAAGCCAATGTCCGCACAACCAACGCTGCACGGACCAGCCTTGGCAAAGCCCTTGAAGTGGCCTTCACCGGTGGATCTGTTATGGGCATGGGCGTCGTTGGCATCGGCGTCCTGGGCCTGAGCACGTTGTTCATCATCTACGCAACAATTTTTGGCGTCGACACACAGGCTGGCCTGAATCAAGTTATCACCATCATTACAGGATTCTCTTTTGGTGCTTCCTCCATCGCACTCTTCGCCCGTGTAGGTGGCGGGATCTACACCAAGGCAGCCGATGTAGGCGCTGACCTGGTTGGAAAAGTGGAAGCCGGAATTCCTGAAGATCACCCGTTGAATCCCGCTACCATTGCTGACAACGTTGGTGACAACGTAGGCGATGTAGCCGGTATGGGTGCTGACCTATTTGAATCCTATGTTGGATCAATCGTTGGAACGATGGTATTGGGAGCCGCCTTCATGGTTCCTGGATTCAGTGATAATTTTGATGGATTGTCTGCCGTCCTCCTCCCGCTCGTTCTTGCTGGTGTTGGAATTGTGATGTCATTCCTCGGAACCTTCTTCGTGAAAGTGCGCGAAGGCGGCGACCCGCAAAAAGCCTTGAACATGGGTGAGATTGTTTCATCACTCATTATGATTGTTGCCTCCTGGTTTATTATCAAATGGATGCTGCCCAATGAATGGTGGTTTCAGGATCCAATCTATGCGTGGGCCGATCCGATAAAAGGAACCTTGTATACGTCAACCGGTATATTCTATGCAACCGTCATCGGACTTGTAGCTGGCGTGGTTATCGGATTGATCACTGAACACTATACCGGCATGGGCAAGGGGCCTGTAAACTCAATTGTCCGTCAATCTTCCACAGGGGCAGCCACGAATATTATTGCTGGACTCAGCGTTGGAATGATGTCGACGATGTGGCCTATCCTTGTCCTCGCTGTTTCAATCATTGGCGCTTTTCACTTTGGCGGGCTTTACGGTATCGCCATCGCGGCCGTTGGAATGCTCTCCAACCTGGGAATTCAATTGGCGGTTGACGCCTACGGTCCAATCTCGGATAACGCCGGCGGTATCGCAGAAATGTCTGAACTCCCCAAGGAAGTACGTTCAAGAACCGATAAGTTGGATGCTGTTGGAAATACAACTGCAGCTATCGGAAAAGGGTTTGCAATTGCTTCGGCAGCATTAACCGCTCTTGCCTTGTTCGGCGCGTTCATGACTACCGCACATGTTAAGTCCATTGATGTTTCAAAAGCAAACGTGATGGCCGGCCTCTTTATTGGAGGCATGCTTCCCTTCGTCTTCTCGGCTCTCGCGATGAGCGCTGTAGGACGCGCTGCTATGAAGATGATTGAAGAAGTTCGTCGTCAATTCAGCGACATCCCTACACTGAAGGCCGCACTTGCCGCCATGAAGCGGAACGGCGATAAAGAAATGAAAGACTGGTCAGCCGATGACCTCAAGATTTTCCATGAAGCCGACGGGAAAGCAGAGTATGGAAAGTGCGTTGAAATCTCTACGCAAGCTGCTCTCAAAGAAATGGTTCTTCCCGGTCTCATGGCCGTAGTTGTGCCAGTAGTTATCGCCTTTCTTCCAGGCTTTGGCGCGGAAGCCCTTGGTGGTATGCTTGCTGGTGTTACCGTAACGGGAGTCTTAATGGCCATCTTCCAATCCAACGCAGGTGGCGCTTGGGACAATGCCAAGAAGAGCTTTGAAGAAGGTGTTGAAATCAACGGTCAGATGTATTATAAAAAATCTGATCCTCACAAGGCCGCTGTTGTCGGCGACACAGTTGGTGATCCATTCAAAGATACTTCAGGCCCTTCGCTCAATATTCTACTAAAGCTTATGTCTGTGGTTGCCCTGGTGATTGCCCCCTTGCTTGTGCCTCCGACAGAGGCGGTAGCCAAAGAAAGTATTCGTACCGAGGTAATCATGACAGAACCAGCCACAGAAACTCAGGCTGCTTCTGACACCACAGCGGTAATGAAATAGCTATCCTTTCCGTAAAACATAAAAGCCTCCCTTTGGGAAGGCTTTTTTTATTTACATTAGTCCCAAATAGACCGTATGCGCTTTGTTGTCGTCCTGCTGCAGCTTTCCTTTCTGGTTAGCCATTCGCAGAGCCCCGTGCTTGGCAAATGGAAGACGATTGACGACACAACCGGCGAACCAAGGTCGGTTGTGGAAATCCATGAAGCAGACGGCGCCCTGTATGGCCGGATTATTAATATATTCCCACGACCGAACCAAGAGCCTGATCCTATCTGCAAGAAATGCGAGCCGGAAGACTCCCGATTTAATAAGAAGATTATTGGGATGGAAATTATTAGAAACCTCAAAAAAACCGGATCTGAATATGGTGGTGGCGATATCCTGGACCCTGAAAATGGCAAGGTTTACAGAAGCAAAATATGGGTGGAGGGGAATGTTCTCAAGGTAAGAGGTTACTGGGGGCCATTTTACCGTACTCAAACCTGGCAGCGAGCAGAATAACGCTATTTAACCTGAATTAACGACCTTTGAACGGAATAATCAGCATTCTAAACCCCCATTAGGTTACTATCGTGGCATATCGTGTATTTAAAAGCGGCTCTGAGATGAACGAAAAGGACCTTTTTGAAAGGATTCAAAAAGGAGATGAAAAAGCCCTTGAAGTTATCTACAAGAAATACTACCGGATGATGACCAAAATGGTCCTCACCAATAGTGGTACCGAAGAAGAGGCCCGGGATGTTTATCAGGATGCGTTGGTGGTTTTTTGGCAAAAAGCCTGCTCCGGCAACCTGGTTCTCACCTCGAAAATGAGCACCTACATCTACAGCATCTGCCAAAACCTGTGGAGAAAGGAGCTCGAACGGAAAAAGCGGTTGTCCAATGAAGAAAGAGACTCTTCGGAGTCCATGGATTTGGACAGTGCGGAACGGGAGAAGATTATTGCCAAATGCCTGGAACAGCTAGGCGAAACGTGTAGAAAAGTTTTGATGTATTATTATTTCGACGAATTATCAATGCAGGACATTGCCGACAAACTCGGATTTGCAAATACAGATACGGCCAAGACCAAGAAATATAAGTGTAAACAAAAGCTCGATGAATTGGTGAAATCCCAATATTCCGAGCGGGACTTTTTGGACTAACGATTATGATGAATTTTGAAAAGGTTGATGACTATCTCGCTAACCGCCTCACGGGGGAGGACAAGCAGGCCTTTGAGCAGCAGCTCTCTGGAGATCCGGCTTTGAAAGACGAGGTAGCCTTCCAGCAACAAGTTATTAAGAGCGTACAGCGTGCCCGCATGGCCGAGCTCAAACACATGCTGAACCAGGTTCCGGTCGCCTCTTCGGCATGGAGCACCGGGCAAATTGCCGCGACAGTTATTTCTGTAGGTGTGATTGCAACCAGCCTATACTTCTATTTTCAAGATGATCAGCCCACGCTCTCACCTGAACTGACCCAGCCAGAATTTGTAATTCAACCCGTGCCTGCAACCGAGGCCCCCGCCGTTGAATCGAAGCAACAAGAGCCCACTCCAACCACGGCAGAGCCAAAGAAAGAACCATTAACACGAAAGGACAAGGCGGTCAGCCCAGTTCAAAAGCCTGACATTCAAGTGGTGGACCCTTCAGACGAGTTTAAGGAAACCGAAGAGCCGGCTGACCTGGCAACCCCTGGGCGCTCCACACTTTCCGTTTCCAAGTTGGAGGTAATCACTACGCCTGCTTCAAAGAAGTACACTTTCCATTATGAGTTCGCTGAAAGTAAGCTTCACCTGTACGGCCCTTTTGACAAGAGCCTGTTCGAGATCCTTGAAATAAACGGTGACGGCCATGCGGTCTTCCTGTACTACAAGGAGAACTATTACTTATTGGATGAAGGCCAACATACCGTTACTCCGCTGGCCCCGATACGAGAAGGTAGCCTGTTGAAAAAGCTAAGAGAATATCAAGGTCGCTGACCTAGAAAAACCCCTCCCGATCGAGGGGTTTTTTATTCGGGCTAAATCCCGAATGGTTGCTATCTTTGGCCCTTCATGGCGGCAGAATACAAAGCGAAAACAAAGAAGAAACTAGGCAGCTATCCGTTTGTCAGCGTTGTGTTTAGCATTACGCTGGCCCTCTTTGTCATCGGGCTTTTTGGTGTCCTCGTTATCTACTCGCAGGAGCTGGGACGTCTGGTTAGAGAAAATGTGCGAATTCAGGTTTACCTGAAAAGCACGATTCAAAAAAGAGAGTTGGACGTCCTGGAGAAGTACCTGGTTGCCTCGGATTTCATTTTGAAAGACTCCACAAAGAAGCGGCTTGTCTTTGTTTCAAAAGAAGAAGCGGCCAACCAATTCATAAAAGATACCGGTGAAGATTTTCAAAAGTTTCTCGGGGAAAACCCACTCCGCGATGCATTTCTCATCACGATCGATCCCTCGTTTCACGACAAGCAGAAACTAGGTGAGATCAAAAACCGGGTTGAGAAAATGAAAGGCGTTTTCCAGGTTTATTATGTTGAGAGTTTAATCGAATCCGTAAACAAGAACATTGCTAAAATTGGACTTGTCCTTCTCGGCATTGCGTCCGTCCTGTTGCTGGTAGTCGTACTATTGATTAACAACACACTGCGTCTGGCTCTTTTCTCACAACGCTTTCTGATCCGCAGCATGCAATTGGTAGGTGCTACCCGTGGTTTTATTCAAGGTCCTTTCATCTTTCGCGCAATTCTGCTTGGTGCACTTGCCGGAGTTATCGCTGGCGGCTTGCTTTATGGACTGATCCGCTATGGACATTCCCGGATTGAGGATCTTCAACTCCTTCAAAACGAAAAGAGAATACTGATCCTTCTTGCCAGTTTGCTTGCATTGGGTATTTTTGTGGCCGCCATCAGCACCTGGCGTGCTGTGAGCAAGTATCTCAAACTTTCGCTGGACGAACTATACTGACGCTATGAACAAGCTGCCCTTTGGAAAGAAGAATTATCAACTAATGATCATCGGCCTGGCCATTCTCACCATTGGTTTTACCACCATGACGCTGGATACCGAACCGCATGGCTTCGGACTCCTCGGGCTGACTGTCGGGCCCATAATTGTGGTTGTCGGGTTTATCGTTGAACTTTTTGCAATTCTGCATCGGCCGTCGGATCGCTAATCGGGAGCATGACCGTCATCCAGGCCATACTGCTGGCAGTCATTGAAGGCATAACTGAATTCCTGCCCATATCATCGACGGGGCACATGATTATTGGGTCTTCGGTCATGGGTATTGCCGCCAGCCCCTTTGTGAAAGCCTTCACAGTTGCTATTCAATTTGGAGCCATCGCCTCAGTCATCGTATTGTATTGGGACCGGTTTTGGCAAACACTAAAATTTTATTACATCCTGGCCATCGCCTTCCTTCCCGCCGCGGTCATTGGATTCCTTCTCAATGACGTGATTGATATCTTACTTGACCGGGTCGATGTAGTTGGCTGGATGCTCATCGGCGGCGGAATAATTCTACTTTTTGTCGATCGCTATTTTGCTCGCACAATCGAGGCAGGCTCCAGTTCGGTTTCCTATCCACGCGCGCTAAAGATTGGCTTGTTTCAGTGCCTGGCCATGGTGCCTGGCATTTCGCGTTCTGCAGCCACAATTGTCGGCGGACTCGGTGTCGGACTGAACCGCAGAACAGCCGCCGAATTCTCATTCTTCTTGGCGATTCCAACCATGCTGGCGGCTACTGGCTACAAGCTGTTGAAATTTTACCTGGATGGAAACGCCTTCGGTAGCGAAGAAATTACGCTCCTTCTTGTCGGAAATGTTGTGGCCTTTCTTGTCGCGCTGGCTGCCATTAAGTTCTTTATCGGCTATCTGACCAAGCATGGCTTTCGCCTGTTTGGGTACTATCGTATCGTCGCAGGCCTGATCATCCTAATTCTGTATTATTTTGGTGCAGGAATTGAGATGATCTAATGGAAGCCGAGGAAGGAAGGGTATTTCTGGTCAATAAGCCACTGAAATGGACTTCCTTTGACGTGGTCAACAAACTACGCTATGTCCTCCACACTCGGAAAATAGGTCATGCAGGTACCTTGGATCCACTGGCCACAGGTCTGCTTATCCTCTGCACCGGCAAAATGACGAAACGCATTGATGCGTATCAGGGGATGGAGAAGGAATATACAGGCACACTTATCCTGGGACAAACTACACCATCATATGATGGCGAGACTGAACCCACTCCCCCGATCAGCCTTTCGTCAATTACTGAAACTGCCGTTCGCGATTGTGCAACCACCTTTGAGGGATCTATACAGCAAGTTCCTCCAGCTCACTCTTCCATCAAAGTCAATGGCAAGCGGGCGTATGATCTAGCCCGAAAGGGAGCTGTGGTCGAACTCAAGCCACGGACCGTCGAAATCAAGGTGTTTGAAATTACGCAGTGCAACTTTCCGGAAGTTCACTTCCGGGTGGTCTGTTCCAAAGGCACTTACATACGGAGCCTGGCCCATGACCTCGGCCAAAAGCTAGAAGTCGGCGCCTATCTTTCCGCACTTTGCCGAACACGCATTGGCCCTTATGAGCTGTCTGCGGCGGAGACATTGGAGGAGATCAGCGCCAAGTTTTCTCTTCCCTCATCATCGATCGAATAACAGAACTGATCACGAGAAAGTTAGGATGAAAATTTATCACACACCGGACGACTTTACACGGCTCGAATATGCTGTTGTCACCAGCGGCACGTTTGATGGCGTACATCGGGGTCATCAGAAGATACTCAACCGGCTTAAAGAAATAGCTGACAGAAATTCCGGACAAACGGTAGTGCTTACGTTTTGGCCCCATCCCCGGCTCGTGCTTCATCCCGAAGATCAGACGCTCAAACTCCTGAATAGCTTCGAAGAAAAAGCTGAGCTGCTAAGGCAGCAAGGAATTCAACATCTGGTCCGCATCCCTTTCACACGCGAATTTTCGCAACTCTCGTCATCAGATTTCGTGCGACGGATTCTTGTCGATACCCTAGGCACACGCAAGCTGGTTATCGGATATGACCATCATTTTGGCAAGAATAGGGAGGGCAGTTTTGAACAACTTCAGTTGACGAGCTCACAGTATGGTTTTGACGTCGAAGAAATTCCTGCGGAAGATATCGATCACATAACAGTAAGTTCGTCGGCCATCCGAAAAGCGCTAGAGTCAGGTGATGTGACCACCGCCATGAACTTGATTGGCCGCCCCTACTCTCTTTCGGGCCTGGTGATCATAGGCGATAAACTGGGTCGGGTGATGGGATACCCCACAGCGAACCTGGCGATCGAATCCAATTTTAAGCTCATCCCGGCTGACGGAATCTACGCTGTTAGGGTTCAGCATGCTGGCCAGGGCTATGAAGGCATGCTGTACATTGGTGTGCGCCCTACGGTCAACGGTGTTCGAAGATCCATTGAAGTGAATATCTTTGACTTTGATAAAGAAATATACGGTGAAAATATTACCCTAACTTTTGAACAACTTCTGCGCACTGATTCCAAGTTCAAAGATCTGGAAGCGTTGAAAAGCCAACTGCACAAGGACAAACTCATGGCGCTAGAGGCATTAAAAAAAACTCGGTAGGAAAAAGCTAACCAAAATACTAGGACGATGATCAACAAAGTTGTCAAAAATGCCGATGACGCCATCCGCGACATCCCCGATTTCGCGACATTGATGGTTGGCGGATTCGGACTTTCCGGGATCCCGGAGAATTGTCTTAAGGCGCTGCTTAGGAAAGGCACGAAAGGCTTAACCTGCATTTCCAATAACGCGGGTGTCGATGACTTTGGAATCGGTCTCTTGCTTAAGTCGCGCCAGGTTAAGAAGATGATTTCATCCTATGTGGGTGAAAACGAAGAGTTTGAACGCCAATTGCTTTCCGGTGAATTAGAAGTGGATCTAATTCCACAAGGCACATTGGCCGAGCGAATCCGCAGTGGTGGAGCTGGCGTTCCTGCATTCTTCACTCCTGCCGGCGTTGGCACAGAAGTAGCAGAAGGTAAGGAGACTCGCATATTTGACGGCAAGGTATACCTGATGGAGAATTGGCTTCGCTCCGACTATTCGCTGGTCAAAGCGTGGAAGGGAGATAGCTTAGGTAACCTCATTTATAAAGGCACAGCCAGAAACTTCAATCCAATGATGGCCGCCGCAGGCACGATTACCATTGCTGAAGTTGAAGAACTTGTGGAGCCTGGGGTACTGGATCCAAATATGATTCATACGCCAGGAATCTACGTACATAGGATTTTTGAAGGTGTGGGGTATGAGAAGAGGATTGAACAAAGAACTATTTCTAATTTGAAAATTTGAAAATTCGCCAATTTGGAAATGAAGACTCAGTGGATTTGTAAGGAAAACCGTAGTATGACTTTCACCCAAGGCTCCGCAATAAGGAGGACCTTCGTATCCGGATGGGTCAATGCGGATATTGTGAGGAATGATCGGGACAATCTAATTGTTACGCTAACAACAAAGTTTGCATTGCATATCATTGAGTTGGCAGAGCATCTGGACCAAGAAAGAAAATTCATCATTGCCAGACAACTCTTACGTTCAGGAACTTCAATAGGCGCCAACGTACGTGAAGCACAAAATGCAGAAAGTAAGGCTGACTTTGTCCATAAGTTCAAAATTGCAGCCAAAGAATCCGATGAAACGTTTTATTGGCTCACGCTCTGCAAGGAAGCCGCTTCATATCCAAATCCAAATCCTGAACTTTTTGATCAACTGCGGGACATTTCAAGAATTATTGCAAAAATTATAGCAACTTCAAAGCGAGGCTAAGGCTAAACCACCAACTTTCATTTTCAAATTTTCAAATCGACTAATTTTCAAATTGAATGCTCGATAAAATAGGAATCGCTAAAAGAATCGCCCAGGAAGTTCGCGACGGCATGTACATCAACCTGGGGATTGGCATACCCACGTTGGTGGCTAATTATATTCCCAAAAATATTCATGTCATTTTACAATCCGAGAATGGCTTGCTTGGCATTGGGCCATTTCCGACCGAAGACCAGGTTGATCCAGATTTGATCAATGCAGGGAAGCAAACAATTACGATGGTGCCTGGGTCAGCGCTCTTCAGCTCGGCAGAAAGCTTTGGCATGATCCGCAGTGGAAAAGTTGACCTTACCATCCTGGGGGCAATGGAAGTATCCGAGACGGGCGACATCGCCAACTGGAAAGTTCCAGGGAAAATGGTTAAGGGCATGGGGGGAGCGATGGACCTTGTCGCATCCGCCAAGAATATTATTGTCGCCATGCAGCATTGCAGCAAAGACGGCGCCTCCAAGTTGCTTACTACGTGCTCACTCCCGCTAACCGGATTGCGCTGCGTGAAGCGCATCGTGACAGACCTTGCCGTTTTGGAAGTTCTTCCGGAAGGAGGATTCCTGCTACTGGAGCGGGCGCCTGGAATTACCGTTGATCAGATCCGCAAGGCGACTGAGGGGAAACTCCAGGCCGGTGAGCAAGTCCCGGAAATGCATTTTTGAAACCTGATATCTATATTCATTCTAATCATGAAAACATCTACCATTCACTTCACTATTCAGCTGGATTCCAGCAATACCCCTGAGAAAATAGAATGGGATGCCACCGACAAACCGGACGCTGGGTTTTCGGAAACCAAAGCCATAAGCGTTGCTTTGTGGGACCCTACTCAGAAAAATACCATGCGTATTGACCTGTGGACCAAGGACATGCCCGTAGAGGAGATGAAGCGCTTCTATATTGACTGCATCGGCGGGTTGAGCCAAAGTGTGCTGTCTTCGACAGGGGATGAACACATGGCAGCCGAAATGGACGCCGTTTGTGACCGACTAGCCAAATACGTCCGGGATTCGGAGCGAGGGTAATCCAGTTCATTCACACCCCCAGAAACCGGTTACAAAAATCGACCTTAACAATCGTTTGTTTTTGGACAAAATCGTGTAGATTTAACAGATTAAAACCCATTAATTATATGAAAAAATTCTACAAGTGGTCGCTTCTGCCCCTCGTCTTTGTGATGTTGGGTACAGCGAATCTTTGGGCACAGTCCACCACCCTTTCAGGCACTATTAAAGATGGTGCAGGTGACCCTTTACCTGGGGTGAACATTGTGGTTAAGGGAACCGTTGCCGGCACAATTACAGATGTCAAAGGCCAGTACAACCTTACCGTAAAGCAGGCCCTGCCCTTCACATTGAGTGTTTCTTACGTCGGATTTCAAACTCAGGAAGTTGAGGTGAAGGATGCATCCATGACAGCGATAGATCTGAGTTTAGTTGAGGGGACCGAATTGGGCGCCGTCACGGTTACCGGGATTGCCCGTGACGAAGAGAGTTACATGAAGGCCGCCGGGACCATTGAGGTCATGGATATCCGGGAAATAAAGGCCGCTCCAACGCCGGACTATTACGATGGCTTGGCAAACATGAAAGGCGTACAGGCAACATCCGGCAGTTTGAATTTTACAGCTATTAACACACGCGGCTTCGCGACTATCGCCAACGTCCGCTTTGTGCAATGGGTCGATGGTATGGATACTCAAGCTCCGCTCCTCAATTTTCCTACCGGTAACATCATCGGCATCGGCGAACTTGATGCGGAAAGCATGGAACTTATTCCCGGTGCAAGCTCGGCGCTGTACGGCCCGAACGCATTCAATGGAATTTTACTTATGAAGAGCAAGAGCCCATTCGATTATCAAGGCTTGAGCGCTCAGATAAAGTATGGAATGACCAAAGCAAGTGGTACTGAATCCAATCCACTAACACAATACAGTATCCGTTACGCCAAGGCAATAAACAACAAGTTTGCCTTTAAGATCAATGCATCTCTATTGCAGGCCAAGGATTGGCTGGGCAATGATTACAAGACGGACCGGGTCAATCCTGAATCCAAAACAGATTTGAGTGGTACAAACAACTTTGATGGCCTCAACCTATATGGCGATGAGACCCAGATCGGCGCATTGGCTGCCGCCTATCCTAGCGTCGGTGTTATTACCCGAACGGGCTTCCGTGAGCAAGATCTGAACGATGACCGCGAGGCG
>JANNAZ010000249.1:0-5274 GCA_031384895.1 Cyclobacteriaceae bacterium
AGCGTGCTGAACGGACTGGCTGTATTATTGGTCGGTGAATTTGTCGCAAAGTAGGTCAGGCCAGTAAACGGTGCACCCAACGGATCATCCGGATCCTTGGTCCATACAAAATTGTAGTTCGCTCCCACACCAGGACCACTCGCTGTCAATGCCGTTACTGTGATCTTTCCATCAAAATTATTGTCACACGACGTGCTCGATACCGTCGCAAATGATATCGTCGGCGTGATCCGTTTATCCAACACCACAAACGGAAGCGGTGCGGTCAAGCATCCTGAGCCCGATACGCCAGCTGTCGCCGGGGAAATAACCGGGTTACGTTGTGCTTGAACGTAGTACGTACCTGCCGCAAGACCTCCCAGTGTTACTGCTGCCGGCGGCGCTACAATCGGACTGCCCATCAGCGGATCATTATCCCAAGTGTACAAGTAGTTCGCAGGGTTTCCTGGTCCTGGCGTCTCAGCAATCGCTGTGACTGTACCCGATCCATTCGGTGCCGAACACAACGTCTCATCCGTAGCCGTGACGTTACCCACGCTCATCGGGATGGTCGTCTTCAGAATGTTTACCGTCCCATCCACAAAGCACTGGGTAATAAAATTCGTCACCCGGATGCCATACTGACCCGGAACAAGTGTACTGGTCGCTCCGATCCTGTCCGTATTGAGTGTACTGAATGGACTCGCCGTATTGTTCGAAGGTGAGTTTGTCGCAAAGTATGTCAGGCCCGTAAACGGTGCGCCTCCCGGATCATCAGGATCCTTCGTCCATACAAAATTGTAGTTACCCGGGGCGCCAGGACCGCTCGCCGTACTCGCCGTTACCGTGATCTTTCCATCAAAATTATTGTCACACGACGTGCTCGATACCGTCGCAAATGATATCGTCGGCGTGATTCGCTCATCCAGGATATCTTTCCTGAGTGGCACTGACTCACAGCCTACCCCCGCCCCTCCCGCTTTCCTTATTGCCTTAACAAAATAGGAACCAAGTGTAATTCCTCCGAATGTCGTGAGTGACATTTCAGTATCAAACGGCACTATGAGTCCATCCAACACAAGTGAGTCAATTACTATTGAAGACCGGTACCACACATAGTCGAATTCCCCAACTGGCCTGAGAAGCCCATCAGCAAACACTGCCAGACCATCAATTCTTCCGGTGAATGGAGAACAGTTCTTCAAATTTGTGGGGAATGCGTTCATCGTAAAAATTGGGGGTGAGTCTCTCACCAGTGTGGTTTGCAGTGTACTTGCGCATCCGGTCGATGTATTTGTTGCAGTGAGGGTATATGTACCCTCATTTATGTTATTGAACAGATTACTGATGCCGTTGTTGGCCAGTGAATTTACTGGTTGCCCAGCGGCCCCCGTTGGAGCCCACACATAGTCATAGAGGCCGCCAAAGCCCGGTCCCGAGGCAGTCACAACATCTGCTTCGATCCGTCCTTCGAAGAATGCAGGGTCGCATGAAGTATCGCCTGATGGAGTCAAAACGACTTGAGGTGTAACAACGTTTGGCGATATGGTTACATTATACGGAGCGCTAGTGCAGCCTATACCACCCGTACCACCTCCAGCAGTTTCAGTTTTCTTGGTGGCTACCACCCAATAGGATCCGGCCGTCACTGGCGCGGTTGGTATTGGGGCAACATTTGAAAGTTCTTCACCGCCCTTCACGGCTGATCCATCGCCTAAGAGTGAGAACCTATTCGGCGATACTAGCCCACTCCCATTCGTTGTGATATCAATAGTGGGTCCTCCCAGGGTGGCAGAGAGGGTAATGTCATTCCCAGCAGCAGTCTTAACAAAATACTCTGTGCCCGGCGAAAGCCCGACCGGGAACGCACCGCTGATATTAAGCAGAACTTTGTCATTAACTGCAAACGTAACAGCAGGGATGTTCAGTTGATCTGATCCAGCGGATGCAGTAAATGGGGAAGCATTCGAATACCAATTGAATTCATAATCATTTAAGATATCAACAGGCCCACCAATGACGTTAATTTGATTGACAACAATTTTCGCGGATTGTTCCAGGGCAGGAAGGCAATATTGAGCATCGAATGCGACCACATTGGCCGATACAAACTCTGCCACGGTAGGGTTATCCAGAACATCAAAACTTTTGCTTGCACTACAACCCGTGGAAGCCGTTACATTGAATGTATAGCTTCCCGGGCCCAAGTTTGTTGCCGGGTAATTTCCAACAGGTTGCGTCAACAGTGGAAATGCCGCATTGGGATCTGCAACCATGTCGATGTCGTAGGTAGTAGCCACCGTTAGGTCAGCAGGATCTTTGGCCACATTGATATCAATCCGGCCATTGAATTGCGTGGCGTCGCAAGCAGTATTTGAAACCGTGAGGGCTGCCAGGGAAATAACGGGAGGCAACGCATCCGCTCCAATGATCACATCCTGGAAAATCTTACAAAAAAACCCGGAATACTCTTCTTCAACTTCCACAATGTAGGAACCTGGTGGCAGGATATTGGAAACGATAAATGGAGCAACCGGTGGTACCGGAACAAACTGGCCGGGTGGGATAACGGTAGCGCCTGCCTGAATCAGTCGGACCTTGTAGTCATTCTGATCGATCGCTGCTGGTGCCCCTGGAGGGTCATCAATCTGTATCTCTATGGAGCCATTGCCAACAACATATGGGCAAATTGTGGAATTGGCTTTCGTAATCTTCAACACTGCATGAGAGCCAATAAAGGGAAGTGTATGTGGCAGGTAGTTTTTGCAGCCTGTTGCAACATTGGTCACCTGGAGAGAGTAAAGTCCAGTTACAATACCAGCCAAAGTTTGCGATGCACTAAGGGGCGCACCTGTGTAGACTGGTGGGTTTGTAAAATAGTTAATGGATCCTAATGCAGGATTTGTAGCCGTGGGAACTCCATCATACCATTCATACGTAAATCCTGCAGTAACGAAATCGCTGATGGAGCCAACTCCATTGGCTGTTAGGTCAATTACCGGACCACCAAAAACCAATGACAGTGTAATAACATTCCCTGCGATAGTTTTGATAAAATAAACTTTATGGTCTTCCAGGGGCAACGGGAGTGCCAGGGCACCCGACTTATTAATTATGACCTTATCATTTATTGCCAGGCCAAGTGGCGATGCCGTGGTGAGTTCATCCGTTGCCGCCAGCGCATTGAAGTTTATGGACGGAATGATTAGCTGCACTCCTCCATCCAACGTTCCATTTGAGGCGCTACAATCAGTTGGAATGATGGTATTGGCAGCAACCGGAACGATGGGAGGCGATGCATCCGTAATCGCCTTAATCACTTGTGTTGACTTGCACCGGGTGACATTGTCTCTCACGACAACGGTATAGTTGCCAGGGATAAGGCCAGCATAGGTTGCACCTCCATTAAAATCAAAATTACTGATGACAAAGTTCTCATCAACCGCATCATCTCCATCATACCAGAAGAATGAATAAGCACTCGCCGGAAGCGGAATGGCGGTCAGCGATCCATTGGCAGGAACGCAAGTGGTCAAATTGGTAGCATTAACGGTTACGCTCGGGATTGTCAACGTCTCGTTGAGGTAGATCGTTTGCGTACGCGAGCATTGCGTTAAACTTCGAATCGCAGTAATTGAGTAGGTCTGATCACCCTTCAGCAAAGTGATAAAATTTGAGTTAGTCGAGGCGGCTGTGACGTTATCTACCCAACTAAATGTATAACCCAGGGTTACTCCTGATCCAAGACCGATAGCCGTCTGATCAATCGTTGCCGAGAGAGATCCATTTGGAGTTAACGGGTTACATGATGTCTGATCAATATCAACAATGTCGATCTGAGGAATAAATAAATCATTTGCGATAGTTGCCGAAACGGGGTTTGAGGTACACTTACTAATGTTATTCTGAACGGTGAGTGTATAAGATCCTGCTGCTAATGCCGAAATCGTCTGAGCCGGGCCCTGGGTTCCCGCCGACCAATTAAAAGTGTAACCGCCATATGATGCAGGCAACACCGGGACACCGCGGTAAGTCAATGTTGAAACAGTTGCTTGTCCGTTCTTTGCCACCGAACAAAAGGTGTTGTCTGTCGGTGTTAGTGGTCCAAGGACCGGAACCTGGCTGTCATCAGAAACGCCAATTGTATTCGTGTTGACGCATCCGGATTCACGTATAGTAACCTCAACCGTGTACTGAATTGGTGAAACCCCAACGACTCCGCCTTGTACATTCACATAATTATTTGTGGTCAATGGTGACGCAAGCGTTACGGGACCGGGAGGTGCCGCTGTAGAGTTGCCATTGAACCACCTGTAGTTATAGGTCTTGAGAGGCGGAAGTACGTTGGTCACTTGCGCTTGGCCATCCGGCGCGCCTCCGGGAAGGCAATTGGTAGATGGTACCTCAGCCATGGTAATCCCAGGCAGTGTCTTTGCGCTGGTAACCTGAGCGCTGTATGAAATGGATTGACAGCCCGTGATATTGTGCAGCGCTGTGACTGAATATGTGCCTACATCACGACCGGGTAGTGTAATCACCCCATTTCCATCTGCGCCAACATTCCAATCAAAAAAGTAATCCGCTACCGTGCTCCCTCCAGGTAAGTTGTTCACTGCAGCTCCCACCGAGCCATCAAATGCCCCACCAATGGCTTTGGTTGCATCGCATATGGTATTTGGCTGAGGAGTTAAGGTCAGGATTGGCAATACTTTCGAATCGTTCACATTTGCCGGAAGACTTGTCTGACATCCGTTACCCTGGTTGGTGACAAGCACCGTATAGTCATAACCCAAGCCTCCCTGGACTTTGATCAATCGTGCTGTTGTGGAAGTATTCAGTACCGGAGCTACCGGAAAGGCTGGTGCAACCGGGCCCGTCCAAGCATACGTGTAACCTGTCGCAACACCTACACCCGTTCCGTCAACAGTTAATACTTCCGCAACTCCGTCTTCCTTCCCCGCCACACAATTCGTTGATGCCGTCTTACCCGTTGTCAACAAGGGCAACGTTTGAACGTTCGCTACCGGGATACTCACCTGCGCTGACACGCAGCCTGTTATCGTATGGGTTGTCGTCGTCGTGTAGGCAACAGCTCCCCCATTCAATTGATCGTATGCATTGGCCGTAGCAACTGCAACAGGAGGTGCCGTATTGCCGCCCCCAAAACTGAACGTATAATCTGTCAACAAACCGATCAGGTTTGTTACCGTCGCCGTAACCTTTCCACTGAATGGCTTGGCCGGAACCGTCAGCGCTGGATTGCATATCCCGTTGTTGATCGCTGCTAGCGTGATG